>RFHZ01000102.1 GCA_003696125.1 Nitrospinota bacterium | reverse complement strand
TATTCCGCTCGAGCGAGGTACCCGGAAGATATCAGATTCTCTGCCCTTGCCTTTTAGGGAGAGACGCCGTAAAACTCGGCGTACCGCTTATCCAGCTCCTGCGCGATCCGCTCGACCTCCTGCCGTACCGAACGGATCAAGTTTGGATCCAGCTTAAACTCCTCCACCGCCCACTTCTCAAAGGCAGGTTTGGCCAGCTTCTCAAAGGCTTTCAGCTCTTCTGGGGTCAGGAAGGCCAGCTCCATCCCCTTCTCCTTCAAGGTATCGATGGCCCGTTCTGAGAGCTGGGCGGCGAGGCCTCGGGAGAGGATGATGGCTTCACGAGCCGCCTTGAGGACCACCCGTTGCTGATCGGGGGGAAGGCTGCGGAAGAACTTGTCGTTGATGACCCAGGTGAGGGTATTGTAGATGTGATTGGTAAAGGAGACGTACTTCTGCGTCTCCCACATCTTGGCCCAGACCAGGATACTGGGAGCGTTGAACTGGGCGTGGGCCACCCCGGTCGCCAGTGCTGTGGCCACCTCTCCCCAGGCCATGGGAACCACCGATGCTCCCAGGGCCTTCATGATGGCCATATGGGCCGGGTTCTCCTCTGTCCGGACCCGCATCCCTTTAAAATCCGCCGGTTTCCGTACCTGCCGGAGGCTACTGGTCAGGGCGACAAACCCTCCCCCATCATCCATGGTGCCCAGATAGCGGAGGCCGGTCTCTTTGATCAGATCGCGCATGAACTCGGCAAAGAATTTGCTGTCAAAAAAGGCCCAGGCGGTCAGGCGATCCGGGAAGAGATAGGGAGCCACCACCGCCTGGTACTTCCGGTAGAAGGAAGAGAAAGCCCCGGAGGAGAGGATGGCACTGTGGACCGTCACTCCGGCCTGGGCTTCCCGCGTGTATTCGATCTCGGAACCGAGCTGACCGCCAGGGAAGATCTCCACGGTCAACTGCCCAGCGGTGCGCTCTTCAACCAGCTTCTTGAAATAGACCACTGCCGGATGTACCTCGTTATTCTCCAGTTCACCCGGGTAGATATGAGCCAGTACCAGTTTGGTCGGTGCCGCATAAAGGGCCGTACCCAAACCGAGAACCAGGAAGAAGATCAGGCCCCAAATCGATCCCTTGCGCATGATTTTCCCTCCTTTCTCTGTAAACCCCTTTACCTTCCTCAAACACCCCGCTTTCCCTGTGGCCATCACCTCCTTTATCCCTTCCTTCCCGTGTCACAATCCCCGTCCGATGATATCGTGCAGGTGAATCATCCCCACCACCCTCTCTTCGTGATTGAGCACAGGAAGCAGGGAGAAGGGGCGTTCCCGGTTCTCCATGATCTCCAGCGCCACCACCGCCTTCTCATCCTCATAAATGGTGGTGGGATGAGGGTTCATGATCTGGGGGATGGTCAGGGAAAAGATATCCTTTCCCGTCTCCAGGGCGCGCCGGATATCGTAGTCGGTCACCAGCCCCACCAGATAGCCGTCTTTATCCACGACCGAGACGGCTCCGGTCATCTTCCTGGTGATCTCGCAGAGCATGGTGCTCACGCTCTCTTCCACCCGGATGATCGGGTTGTTCTCCCCGGAACGCATCAGGTCTTTCACCCGGAGCAGGAGTCGTTTGCCCAGGCGTCCCCCTGGATGGTAGAGGGCAAAATGCTCCGGTTTGAAATCCTTGAGTTTCATCAGGGTAAGGGCCAGGGCGTCGCCTACGGCCAGGGCGGCTGTTGTACTGGAGGTCGGAGCCAGGTCCAGGGGACAGGCTTCCCGTTCGATAGGGGTCTGTAACACCACATCCGAATGTCTGGCCAGGGTGGAGGCGGGGTTGGCCGTGATGGTGATGATCCGCACCCCGATCTGGTGCAGGGAGGGGAGAATACCGAGCAGCTCCTCACTCTCACCCGACTTGCTGATCGCCAGCAACACATCGTTCTCCCGCACCACCCCCAGGTTGCCGTGCATCCCATCGGCGGGGTGGAGATAGAGGGCCAGGGTTCCGGTAGAAGCCATGGTGGCGGCGATCTTCTGGGCAATGATCCCGGACTTTCCTATGCCGGTAACGACCACCTTGCCGGTACAGCCGTACAGGAGAGAGACCGCTTTCTCGTATGAGTCATCCACACAGTCACGTACCGTGATCAGGGTAGAGATCTCCGCCTCGAGCACCCGTCGAATCTCCTGGAGAATATTCATGCCATCCCCTCTTTCTCACCGGCATCCCTATCGGTAAACTGCCTCTGTTACCCGCTCTCTACTTCTCTACTCCCGTGGCGACCGGCCAGAAGCGTGAACCCGGGAACCGTCTACCCCCGGGCAGGAAGAATCGGTCGCTGATTATATAAAGCAAAATCCCCTTCCTGTCAAGTTTTCCTTTTCTCCACCGATATGATATAATGGCTTTGTTCTGGCTGATCCTGAGTCACCGCAGGGCTCTACCGGTTTTAGACACGGGGAGAAAACAGGTCTTGTCCTGAACGTGGAGCACGTCTCGGAAACCATGGACGAGCAGTCTATACGTCTCTTCTCTTCTTCCACCTGGGGGCAGCAGCTCTCTCTGCTGGTCCAGGCCATGCGGCCGTATCAGTGGGTCAAGAATCTGGTGCTCTTCGCCGGACTCCTCTTTTCCCAGCGACTCTTTCACCTCACCGATCTCCTCCTCAGCTTCAGCGCCTTTGTCCTCTTCTGCCTCCTCTCCAGTGCCGTCTATATCTGTAACGACTTCTTTGACGTGCAGGCAGACAGGGAGCATCCGAGCAAGCGCTTCCGTCCGCTGGCGTCAGGAAAGCTCCACCCTCGTTTCGCCCTGATCGGTCTGCTCCTGTTACTCCTGGTCTCTCTCCCCTCCGCCTTCCTCCTCCGTACCGGTTTCGGCCTGGTTGCCCTGGGCTATGTCCTGCTCAATCTCCTCTACTCGCGCTGGCTGAAACAGATGGTGATCGTGGATGTCATGGCCATTGCCACCGGTTTTGTCTTACGTGCCATGGCCGGGGCCGTGGTGATCGAGGTGGAGATCTCGCTCTGGTTGATCCTCTGCACCTTCCTGCTCGCCCTCTTTCTGGCCTGCAACAAACGCCGCCAGGAGTTGGTCCACCTGCGCCAGGAGGCGAGGAATCATCGACAGATTCTGGAGGAGTACAGTCCCTATTTCCTCGATCTCATGATCAACGTCGTCACCGCCTCTACGGTCATCGCTTATGCCCTCTATACGATGGATCAGGAAACGATCCAGAAGTTTCAGACCGACAGGTTGATCATTACCACCCCCTTTGTCATGTACGGGATCTTCCGCTACCTGTACCTGGTGCACAAACGCGGGGAGGGAGAAAATCCCACCCGGCTCCTGCTGACCGATCGCCCCCTACAGATAAATCTCCTGCTCTGGATACTGGCCGTAGGGATAATCATCTACGCCTAAGCCCTCCCAGGTAAGGAATTTCTTTTGTTTGTTGTCTTGTTTCTCTATAGGGAGTTGTGATATAGTGGGGAAGAGAAAATTCACCCCATAGGGAAGGAGAGGAGTTTAAGGGAGTTGAGATAAAGGTTTCATGGGATCTTCGCCGCTCCGATCGCTGTCCTGATCAGGAGCGTGAAGGTGAGGAGAGCTATGAAATATCATACAGAAGAGCTGATCTTGAAGACGAAGAAGCGTCAGGAGTTCCTTGACATTACCCCAGACTTACATACCCTGATTCAAAAATATGCCATCCACGATGGCTTCATGATCCTCTACAACATGCATACCACCAGTGGACTCTGGATCAACGAACACGAGGACGGGATCCTGGAGGATATGCAGAAGATCCTGGATGTGTTCGCGCCGCATGACATCTATTACCGGCACGACGATCTGAGTGTGCGCACGCAAAATCTGGAGCCAGGGGAGCGGCGCAATGGGTGGGCGCATATCCGCTCTGCCCTTTTTCGTACCAGTGAAACGATTCCGATCCAGGCAGGAAAGCTCCGTCTGGGAAAGTGGCAGGCGGTCTTCTACGTCGAACTGGACGGACCCCGGGAGCGAACCCTGTACGTCCAGCTCTACGATCTGCTTGTGTAGCGCCTCTAGGCCAGGCCTCCTCGTCGCCGGATTATCCATTCTAAGGAAAAGAGGGAGAGGAGAGCCAGGAAGGCCCAGAGAGTGTTACGGAGTTCCAGGGGACGCTCTTCAACGATTCGATATTCTGCCTTCCCCGCCAGCCTCTTCCTGATCTCCTCTCTGATCTCCTGCCAGGGGGTGGTGGCAGAGAAGTATCGTCCACCGGTGAGATCAGCCATCTTGCGCAGCAAGGCTTCTCCGGGGGCGGCATTCTCAAATTCGATCTGGGGCTGTACCATGCGGAAGAGGGTCTCATCGCTCCCCAGGATCTGATCAGAGAAGGAGGGAGAGGAGCCCCTGGCCTGCCGGCTGCGGGCAACTGCCCTTACCGTAAAGATCCCGGGATGGTCAGGCTGATAGGTGGCGACATACTCCCCTGGTTGGGCGGCAGGAGCGGGAGAGAGTTCGCGCACCCCTGCCTGGGTATCCTTGACCGTGAGGGTCAACACGGCATCTGTGGCTGGAGAAAAGTCGTTGTTGAACACCCGCACCCGGATCTCGGCTTCCTCCCCGATCTGGTAGGTCTCCTTACTGGTCAAGACCTGGACCTGCTTGAAGGTAGGGTCCTTGACCAGCCAGCGGATCATCTGGCGGACAAAGCGGAGATAGTGGCGATTCCCCTTCTTCTTCCCCACCATCTCAAAATTCCAGCGCCACGTTTGATCGGTCAGCAAGGCCAGCGTCCTCCCCTTTTTGTACTTCATGGCCACCAGTAAGGGGAAGCGTTGATCCTTTCCTGCCAGGGCATAGTTTCCCAGCACGATCGCTCCTGGTTTGACCCGCAGTACCCTGTTGAACCCCTTCAATACGGGCATCTCCTCCCAGAGCAGCCGATTCTCCTCTCCATCCACGGTGATCTGGGTTATGGGATGGGTCTCCCCTTCCCGGGTGAGCTCCATCTTCCCGGGCAGGAAGGCATATCCCCCTGGCTTGGGGAGCATCTCTACCGGCAAGATTTCCTCCAGAGGGGTCTGTGCATACCCTCCATCTCCGAACGACTGGTCACCGCCGAACATGGCGAAAGCCCCTCCCTCTGCCACAAATCGCTTGATGTGTTCCAGGTAAGGGAGGGGAAAGTAGAAGGTATAGGAGAAATTGTCGAAGATCAGGAGATCGAAGTTCCCCAGCTCACGGGTGAAGAGTCGATTGGTGGGGAAGGGGATGAGACTGAGCTGCCGCTCAGGGACATTCACCACATCGGAGGGGGTGCGCAAGATGATGAAAGAGATCAGATCGATGGTGGGATCACTCTTCAGGGCTCGACGCAGGAAACGATAGCTCCAACTGGGACGACCAGAAACGATCAGGATGCGGATCTTGTCTCGGATCACGTGCAGGGAGAACTCCTTCCGGTTATTCGATTCGATCATCTCCCCCACCTGGAGCGGGGTCTCTACCGCATAGGAGAAGGTACCTATCTCACGGGGAGTGAAGGTAAAGGAGATGGGAGCGGTAAATTCCGGCTGCGCTATCGGCACCATGGTCGTGGCCACCACCTGATTGCCCTGTTTGAGGATCACCGGGACGGTGGTTCCCTGGTATCCCCAGCTCTTCAAGGTAAAATCGACCGTAACGGGACTGCGGAGGAAAGCGAAATTCACCACCCGTTTCTCCGCGATCTGGATGTCTCGATAGCGACTCCTCTCCCCTGCCCCTACCGTGAATACCGGAAGGGCAAAATCTTCCAGCAGGGCGCTCTCGGTGGTACCGGTATTATTCGCCCCATCGGTCAGAAAGAGGACGCCGGCTAAGGGGAGTCCCTGGTATTCGTTCTGGAGGGTAAAGAGGGCATCCAGCAGGGCGCTTCCCCGGCCAGAAACTCCCAGATCTTGCAGTGTGTCAAAGGCCAGGGGAGTAACGATGTCATTGACCGCGTAGAGGCGAAGGTCGTACTCCGCCGACAATGCCTTCCAAAGCGCGGCATTATCC
>RFHZ01000974.1 GCA_003696125.1 Nitrospinota bacterium | reverse complement strand
GGAGAGGGAAATCGGTATACTCTCTATTGAGATCTATTTTCAATATCAATAAACGGCGCCAAAGATTCACCCGCTGGCCTACTCGCGTTGCAGAAGGAGAAGTCTATGCAGATCACCACGCGTCTTGCCTTGTGTATCACCCTGACCGTCCTGCTCGCAACCCTCACCACCACCTTGCAGGCCGCTCCCCCTACCCTGATCATCTACTCGGGAAGAAGCGAGCGCCTTGTTGGACCCATCATCACCCAATTCCAAAAGACAAGCGGTATCCCGGTCAAAGTCCGCTGGGGAAAGACGGCAGAACTGGCCGCCACCCTGTTGGAAGAGGGGAAGAATACCCCGGCCGATCTCTTCTGGGCACAGGATCCGGGAGGATTGGGAGCCGTCGCCTCCCTCCTCTCCCCCCTCCCCGATGACATCCTGCAGCAGGTGGACCCCCGCTTTCGCGATCGACAACAACGCTGGGTCGGAATCTCTGGACGGGCCCGGGTGATCGTGTATAACCGTAAGCGGATCCCCCGCGAAGAACTGCCCCGTGACCTGTGGGGGCTCACCGATCCTAAATGGCGGGGACGCATCGGCTGGGCCCCTACCAACGCCTCCTTCCAGACCATGGTCACCGCCATGCGGGTGCTGTGGGGAGAAGAGAAGACACGGGAGTGGCTGCAAGGCATGCTGGCCAATAAGCCCAAGATCTACCCCAAAAACACCCCTATTGTAGCGGCGGTGGGAGCGGGTGAGATCGATGTCGGCCTGGTCAACCACTACTACCTCTATCGCTTCCTGAAAGAAGAGGGAGAGGACTTCCCGGCCCGCAACTATTTCCTGCCCGGCGGAGGACCCGGATCACTCGTCATGGTTGCCGGAGCAGGCATCCTGGCTTCCTCAGAGCAGCAGGAAGCCGCCCGGCAATTCCTGCGTTTCCTGCTCTCCCCGACGGCCCAGCGCTACTTTGCCACCCAGACCTTTGAGTATCCACTGGCCCAGGGTATACCCGCACCGCACGGCCTGGTACCCCTGCCTCAGCTCAACTCTCCCCGGATCGATCTGGCCGACCTGGCCGATCTGAAAGGGACGATCAGACTGTTACGCGATGTGGGAGCCTTACCCTGATCATGCAGGAGAATCTCTCCCCCCTCCTCCGTGCCCTCTGGCATAAGGTCCGCTACCGGTGGGACCTTGTGCCGGACCGGGGACCCAGCCTGCTGCTCTGGGGACCGGCGGTGCTGGTGGCCGGCATGGTCGTCGTGCCCATGCTCTACCTGCTTTTACGTACGCTGGGGGCAGAGCAGACCACCTGGGAACTCCTGTTCCGCCTGCGCACGCTGCAGGTCATCGGCCGTACCCTCTGGCTGGTACTGACGGTGACTCTCGCCACTGCCCTGCTCGCCCTCCTGCTCGGCTGGCTGACGGTGCGCACCGATCTCCCTGGGCGGCAGGCATGGATGGTGCTGACCACCCTCCCCCTGGTGATCCCGAGCTATGTGGGCGCCTATCTCATCGTTGCTGCCCTGGGACCACGAGGCATGCTGCAACAATGGCTGGAGACCAGCATCGGCATCTCTCGTCTCCCCGATATCTATGGCTTTCCCGGTGCCATGCTGGTCTTAACCCTCCTCACCTACCCCTATACCCTGCTCAACGTGCGCACAGGGCTGGTGCGCATGGACCCGGCCCTGGAAGAAGCCTCCCGGAGTCTGGGTCATGGCACCTGGCTTACCTTCTATCACGTCACCCTCCCCCAGTTGCGACCAGCCCTCACCTCAGGGAGTTTACTGGTGGCCCTCTATACCCTGCGCGATTTTGGAGCCGTCTCCATCATGCGCTACGATACCTTTACGCGGGTCATCTACATCCAGTACCAGTCCGCCTTTGATCGGGCAGCCGCGGCTGCGCTGGGTCTCATCCTGGTCGGGATTACCCTGGGGATACTCACCCTGGAGATCCGGATGCGGGGACGGGCACGCTACCACCAGGGGAAAACAGGAGCCTCGCGTCCCCTCCCGCTTATACCGCTCGGTCGCTGGCGCTGGCCGGCCCTCCTCTTCTGCAGCACCGTTGTTGGAATGGCCCTGGTTCTCCCTGCCGGTGTACTCCTGTACTGGCTGGTACGGGGGCTCAAAGCCGGTGAGCAGCTTGCCCCGCTCTGGGCAGCGACCCGGAACTCTGTCCTGGTCTCCGCACTCGCCGCCGTCGTCACCGTCATTGCCGCCTTACCCGTGGTCCTGCTGAGTGTACGTCGTCCTGGACGGGTGAGCAGAATCCTGGAGCAATTCGCTTATGCCGGCTTTGCCCTCCCAGGTATTGTAGTGGCCCTGGCCCTGGTCTTCTTCGGGGCCCGCTACGTTCCCTTTTTCTATCAATCCCTCCCCATGTTACTTCTGGCCTACACCACCCTCTTTCTCCCCCAGGCCATAGGGGCCATCCGGGCCTCCTTGGTCCAGATCCCTCCCAGCCTGGAGGAAGCGGCGCGCAGCCTGGGTCGACGTCCCCTGGAGGTCTTCGTCACCATCGTCTTGCCCCTGGTACGGCCAGGCATGATGGCAGGAGCAGGCCTCGTCTTCCTGACCACCATGAAGGAGTTGCCGGCGACCCTGATCCTGAGCCCTCTGGGATTCAAGACACTGGCAACCCTGATCTGGTCCGCCGTGTCCGAAGCTTTCTTCGCCCAGGCGGCTGCACCTGCCCTGTTGCTCATCCTCACCTCCTCCCTCCCCATGGCCCTGCTGCTGGTACGAAGGCATCAGAGAGGGGGATAAGCCGCCAGCCCGCTGCTCATCCAGCGCCTACCGCTCTTTCTCCTCCGGGAGCAGCGGTTTTCCCTGTCGGCGCTTGGCCTCGATCTCCTGTATGGTCTGCTCAATGGCCAGGAAGCGTTCCGGTGTGCTCGGGTGGGTGGCGGTGAAATTCTCCTCAATGGAGCCGGGGTGCTCGACCGCCATGCGACGCCAGAAGTTGGCCGCATTGGTGATGTCATACCCGGCTCGGGCCACAATGTACAAGCCGGCATAATCGGCCTCGGCCTCAAAGGCCTGGGAGAAGGCCTGACCGGCCAGGGCACCAAAGAGTCCCTGCGTGTTCACCCCGAGGGTAATGGCCAGCAGGATATCGAGGAAGGTCCCCAGGAAGTAGTTCCCTGCCCGTTTGCGTAGATGTCCGAGGGCATTGTGCGCTATCTCATGCCCGACCACCAGGGCCAGTTCTTCATCCGTTTCCGCAAAGCGGATCATACCGGTGGTGATACCGACCCCATTTCCGTCGGCAAACGCGTTTACCGCATCGTGGTTGATCAGTTGGACCGTGTATTTACAGGCCAGCACCCCGGGAACGGTCAGGTCGATCTTTTCCCCTTCCCGTTCGATACGGAGAAGGAGGGGGGGAAGCGGGGTGGAGGCAGAGCGTATGGCATCCTGGATAATCCGCTTGGCCTCTTCCACATCTCTTCCCTCCAGGCTCTGGCCATTGATGGCCAGGACGTGGTCACCGGGACGCAGACCGGCTGCGGCAGCAGGAGAGGCGGGATGCACGTAACGCACGGCCACCTGCGTATCCAGATGGTAATACCGGCTGGCGATCTCTGCGTACTCCTCCCCCAGGGCATCGGCATAGAAAGCCTGGTCATGGAGGATGAATCCATAGTTAGGGGCGGTAGCCTTCCCACACAACTCCGCCCCGGCAACCAGCAGCGGGTAGGCGACCCTGAGGAGTCGGTCCTGCCGCTTCATCAGGATAT
>RFHZ01000973.1 GCA_003696125.1 Nitrospinota bacterium | reverse complement strand
TATTCTTCGTCATGCGCAAGCCGAAAAAGTGTCTGCGTCTCTGGTCTGCCAGGATGGCTGGGTGACGGTTGTCATCCAGGACAACGTCTTCCCCTGAACATGAGACAGATACACCGAGCAATCGTGTTGGTTGCAGAGGGAAGGCGTTTTCGGTATGATGGTGAGGAAAGGAGGAAGACAGGATAAAGGATTGGAGGGTTACTCATGAGAACCATACAGATCGAAATACCAGACGAAATTTTCCTGGCATTGAAGGAGACGCCGGATGGGGTATCTCGAGAGATTCGGATGGCCGCAGCCGCAAAGCTTTATGAATTGGGGAAGCTCTCTTCGGGACGTGCTGCAGAGCTGGCGGGCATTCCCCGGGTCAGTTTTCTTCAGGCACTTGCCCGCTATGGGGTCTCTATTTTTGATATGACCCAGGAAGAACTCGAGCAGGACTTACGCCATGCCTGACCTCGTGATCTGTGATACCTCGCCTCTCTTCTATCTCCACCGGTTAAGACACCTGGAACTATTGCAGAAGCTTTACCAACAGATTGTGGTACCGGAAGCGGTTGCTGAAGAGCTGCGAGTTGGTCGAGAACGAGGCGAAGATGCCCCTGATGTGGCAGCCTATGACTGGATCGAAGTTCGTTCAGTCCGGGTACCGGCAGTGATCAAGCTGATTACAGACCTGGGAGCAGGGGAGGCCCAAGTGTTATCTTTAGCTCTTGAAGAACCAGGGAGTCTGGTGATTATCGATGATCGTTTGGCCCGGGAGGTGGCCAGAGTGGTAAATCTACGGATCACGGGCACTGCCGGTGTGCTTCTTAAAGCCAAGCAGGCAGGTCATATCCTGGCAGTGGCACCTCTTCTCCATAGATTAACCCAACTAGACTTTCGGCTCAGCGATGCTGTAAAAACCAGTATTTTGAAGCTGGCACAGGAATGAGATCGAGACAACTCTTGTGTGAAAATGTCCTTAAGGATGTGGTAGAGCCGATGGAAGCCCCATAATAGTGCCATGCCGACTTCCCACACGGCCAAGACAGCTCCCAGGCCTTCCAGGTCTGGCCCTGAGAGATCACGCGATACGTGGCAGCACACCACGTGATAGAGAAGAATCCAACCGCTGGAACAGGCGCAAATTGGCCTGCGTACCATACCAGCCATCACACAACAGGGACGGAACGTGGAGCCCGCTCCACAACCCCTGCGCGTGCAAGGTCCACCGCAAGATCTCTGCGCCAGTTCGTGTTTCGTCCGATACCGCCGGACTCCCGAGGGCAGGAATCCCCGTGTGTACCACAGCAGGAAGCCCAGGGGAGTCACGAGCACTCTATGGGTCCAGATCGCCCAGCCCATGAGCAGGAACTCGTGGCGAAGAGTTCTAATCTCTTGCCGTTCCTCTTGAGTCAGTACGACTTGCTTTAGCCGGTGTATCACCTCGTCTGCAAAGGGAAAACCCCTTCTGGAAGCCACAGAGAGCTCGGCAAAACAGAAGGGGTCATGAAACAGTTTCAGCAGATAGGTCAACCCTTCCGCTTTCGCAAAAGCACTCAGAATATCGGTATCGGCAACGCTGTTCATGCGGGAAAGATGTCTCGAATCTTGCGATCCATCTGGTCCACAGCTTTGCCTTCCGTCTCCCGGATCAGACCTCGGGCCGCGAGCAATTCCTTGCATTCAGGGACGGTGATACCCAAGAGTTCTGCTGCTCTTCCCAGCGAAATCTCCCCCCACAAACCCTAAAGTCCCACGGCCTGTGCTCCAGCTCTTTCAGGTGGGCAGACACGCCATGCGTATCTGTTGCCGGTAAGTGATATGGCTTCTGGGGGGAGACGGCGTCGTTCCACTGGCACTGCAGGTAGGGCTTTCCGTACCCTGAAGGAGTGACTGGGCCAGACGATCCCCAGGGTCACAATGGAAACCGCTCCTACCATGCACCTCCTGCAGGCATGTCAGCACCAAAGCCATCCCTCAAGTGACCCGGTTAAAGTGTTTTTCCCACGCAGGTGAGGCAGGTACCGCCAGACAGTGGGGTTGCTTTTTCATGCTTTGCGGTCTATAGTTGTTTACAGAAAGTGCCTGAAGTGTGCAGAAGCTTCTCCTGCTCGTCACGACGTGTTCAGCGCAGAATCGCCGAGAGCGCAGGGCCATTTGACTATTCTCCTCCGCGTGTTCAGCGCTCTTGGCGGGTATGTGATTCCCTTGAAGAGAGAGGAAGAACAGGCCATGAAAGAGGTCAGAGTGGTACTCCCGGATGAAGAATACCACGTACTCGAGCAGATCGCAAAAACCCTGGACGTCTCTGTCGAGGAGATTCTGAAGCGGAGTCTGGCTGAATACCTGGAGAAAGTCCGACGAGATGAACTGGCGTTTGAACCCATCGGATTCGGTATGTGGGCCCATCGGTCTGAGATGCAGGATGCCACAAGGTGGGTACAGGAATTGCGATGTCAGGAATGGAAACGATGACGATCCTCGACACCGACGTGCTGATCGATCATTTTCGAGGCTTAGCAGCGGCAACAGATTACATTAAGAGCCTTCCCAGAGGAGAGCGAGCGACAACCGATGTCACGATCATGGAGCTATGCAGAGGAGTTGCCAATCAAGACGAACTGTCTACTAT
>RFHZ01000972.1 GCA_003696125.1 Nitrospinota bacterium | reverse complement strand
GGTTTACCCTCCCTGTACCCGCATTGTAGGCGGCCAGGGCCAGGATGAGATTGCCGTTGTAAGCGCGGAGCAGGCGGGCCAGGTAAGCGGTACCCAGGGTGATGTTGATCTCCGGTTCGAAGAGCTGCTCCTTGCGCAGCCTTCCCCCTATGACATCCCGGTAGATGCTGCGACCGGTGCGGGGAATCAGTTGCATCAATCCCCGCGCATCTGACCGTGAATGAGCGTCTTCCTGGAAAGCGCTCTCCTGGCGGATAACGCTGAGGATCAGGTAGGGATCGATATCATGCTCGACCGCTGCCTGCTGGATCTGAGGCCAGTAGAGCCGGGGGAAGAGGAGGCGCCAGAAAGGGGCAGGGAGCTGGAGCCGTTTTTCCATCCCCAGCCGCTCGAGGGAGGCATTCAGGATCTGGATGGAGTCGAGGTAGCGTCCCAACTGAAAGTAGAGCTGGCTCAGCAGGAAGCGGTAGGGTGAAGAGGGGGGGAGGAGCTTATGCAGGATCTTGATCTCGGCCTGGGCATCCTCACGAAAGCGCAAGAGGGTCAGCTCTGTGGCCCGATCGAAGTGGAAGCGGATTTCCGGGGGGAGGGAGGAGTAGTCCCCCAGGGAGCTCTTATCTTCAGGAGGGGGAAAGAAATCGTTCACCTGAAGGAGCTCTTCTGCAGTCAGGTGTCGCAACCGCTCTTCGGCCCGGTACCCATAGTAGGTATAGGGGTAGTGAAAGGCGAGTAAGCGATAGGTGACGATCGCCTCTCGTTTTTTCCCCCGTTTCTCCTGGATTTTCCCCAGCCAGAAGAGGGCGTTATCCCGGTAAGAGGAGTGGGAGTAAGCCGAGGAGAGTTGCTGGAAGTACTCGGCAGCCCGGGAAAAACGACGTGCGGTATAGTTGAGCCAGCCCATCCGCCAGAGCGCTTCTGGAGCCAGGTCGCTCTGGGGAAACTCTTTCACCAGTTTTCGATACCAGCGGATGGCCCGGGCCGGTTGTCCCTGGTTTTCTGCCATCTGTCCCAGCCGGTAAAGCGTGCGCCAGGTCCAGGGACTGGGGGGAGATCTCTGGAGGACCTTCTGAAAGTAGACGCGGGCAGAGGAGAAGCGTCGGCGCCTTTGATAGACCCGTCCCAACCGGTACCAGCTCTCCTGCTGGAGTAAGGGGTCTTTTGTGCTCTGGGGGACCTTTTTGAGGGTGGTGATGGCCTGTTTCCATTGCCCGAGCGAGCGGTAGGCTGTGCTGAGCTTGAGGAGGAGAGCGGCTCTCTTCTCGGGGAGGCTGTTCCTGTTGAGCAGGGTCTGGAAGGTGCGGGCAGCTTCTCGATACTCCCGGGCCTGGAGCAGTCGTTCTCCTCGCTCCAGCATCTGCTCGGGATAAGCCGTGGCCAGGTCTGCGAACTGCTTCCCATCCAGGGCCTGGATTCTCTCCGCAGCACGCCGGGCCTGCGGATCGGTGGGGAAGTGAAAATAGAGGTCCCGGTAGAGGGCCAGGGCCTGCTCCGGCTTTCCCAGCTTTTCCCAGGCCTGGGCCAGGAGAAAGAGAGCTTCTGGGGTCTGTTCGGTCTTGCCATATCTGGTCTGGAAGTCTTGTAAGAGACGAATCGCTTCTCGAAACTCTTCCTGGGCGAATTCTTCCTGGGCCAGGGAGAGACGAAGCTGGGGGGCCAGACGGCTGAACGGATAGCGGGTGAGGAGGAGTTGGAGGTTTTCTGTATAGAGGAAGTTATAGCCCAGGGCTTTGAAGATGCGGGCGATATTAAAGGCAGCATAGTCGGCCATTTGGGGATAGTTGGCCACGGCGATGGTCAGGTAGACCAGCGCATCCGGGTAGCGTTCCAGTTTGAGGTTGGCGTGTCCCAAAAGATAGATGACACGCTGTTTCCAGCGGGGAGAGAGTCCTCTGGCCAGCAGCGGCTCCAGGCTTTCTACTACGGTGCGATAATCCTTCTGCTCCAGGGCATCGAGTGCGGTGACCAGTTCAGGGGGAGGGGCGTCACCCTGACCACCCCTTGCCTGGAGGGGAAGGAGAAGGCAGAGACAGATGAGGAGGCTTTTGCCTATTATGGTCACCGTTGCCCGCTGCATAGACCCTCTTCTTCTGTTGGCGGTACGCGATATCGCTGTCTATTTTACGGGAAGCCAGTCTAAAAAGCAAGTCTGGCC
>RFHZ01000971.1 GCA_003696125.1 Nitrospinota bacterium | reverse complement strand
GTGTGTGGTTGGGAGGCTGAGGGGTGTGCGCCTGCGGCCTGACCAGTGGCCGACGTGGTGCTGGTTGGCTGAGGCTGCACGGATTGAGTCTGCTCTGGCTGTGGTGGGTGTGGGGGCGGAGCGGATGAATTACTCAAACGAGGGTGTTCGAAGGACTATGGAGCGATTGTATGAGATCGACAAGGAGATTGATCAGGACATAGGCGGCCGATACGATCAGGATCACCCCCTGAATCACCGGGTAATCCCGGTGCAGGATGGCATCAACCGTGAGCCGACCCAATCCAGGAATGGCAAACACGCTCTCCGTTACCACAACCCCACCGATGAGCAGAGCAAAACCGACCCCAATGATGGTCACTACCGGTAGCGAGGCGTTCTTCAAGGCATGCCGTATCAGCACCGCGTTCGGCTTTAATCCTTTGGCATGCGCGGTGCGGATATAGTCTTCCTGGAGGACCTCCAGCATGCTCGCCCTCGTCATCCGGGCAATCAGGGCCATATAGACGAGTCCCAGGGTCAGGCTGGGCAGGATGAGATGCCGGAGGAAGGGGAGCAATCCCTTGCTCAGGTTGACGTACCCCTGGACCGGGAGCAGGGAAAGACGGATGGCAAAGGAGTACATGAGGAGAAAGCCGAGCCAGAAGACAGGCATGGAAAACCCGAGCACGGCAAACATCATCACGATCCGGTCGATCCAGGTTCGCGACTTCCAGGCGGCCAGCACCCACATCGGGATGGCCGTGACCGCGGCGATCAGCATGGTGAATATGGTGAGGGAGAGGGTCGGTTCAAGCCGTTGTCCGATCAAGGTGGTTACCGGCAACCCGGAGAAGATCGACGTCCCCAGGTCGCCGCGTAACACATGACCGATCCATATCCCGAATTGCACATGAATCGGTTTATCCAGGCCGAGCTTATGGCGAATGCGGATGATATCCTCGGGGCTGGCATAGTCTCCGGCAATCACCGCGGCCGGGTCTCCCGGGGTCAAATGGAGCAGGCTAAACACGAAGATCGCCACCACCGCCATCACCGGGATGGTGGCCAGGATGCGTTGGAAGATATACCCGAACATAGCAGGACTATCCCTTACTTATCCAGCCAGATGTTCCATTGAATCGGGGCTGGAAACTCTAAAACACCCTTTACATAACTCCGGTAAGCAGCCGGGAGGAACCATTGGCCGTACGAGACATAGGGAACTTCGTCGTAGGCCAGCTTCTGGATCTCTTCCACCAGTTGCTTCTTCTTTGCAGGGTCTTGCGCCCGCACCCAGGCTGCCCGCAGCTTCTCCATCTGCTCACTACAATACCAGCCGAACCAGGCCTTCTCACAGGTACCGGCTGCCCCCGCGTTTACTGCAGGATTGAACACATCGGCTCCGGTAGACCAGGTATGGAAGAGGTTCCACCCACCTTCCTGGGGTGGCTTTTTCTCTGCCCGTCGCGAGACCAGCGTACTCCAGTCCATGGCCTGGAGATCCACCTTGACCCCGATCTTGGTCAGGAGTTGGTAGGTGACCAGGGTGGCCGCATGCAAAATAGGGATATCGGTGGGATCGAGGAGCACAACCGGTCTGCCATCATAGCCTGCCTCCTGCATGAGCTGCCTGGCCTTCTCCAGGTCCTGCCGCATCAACGGTTCTGCCCCTACAGCCGTCTCCCATGGACTCCCGCACATGAAGTAAGCCGGGCAGGTCCGCCAGAACTTGGGATTACCGATGGCCGCCTGCATATAGGTCTCCTGCTTGACCATCCACAGCAGGGCCTGGCGGGCTTTCTTGTTATTAAAGGGGGGCTGGAGGTGATTGGGACGCAGCCATCCCTGGGTTCCCAGAGGATCGACAATAGAGACCTGAATATCCGGGTTCTTCTCCAGGCGATCGATGAAATCGACCGGGGGACGCTCCCAGTAATCGACTTCTCCGGCTTCCAGCGCGGCATTGGCCGTAGCCGGGTCCGGGATATAGAGC
>RFHZ01000101.1 GCA_003696125.1 Nitrospinota bacterium | reverse complement strand
TCCGTTTGGGCCGATCAGGGCATGGAGGGTGCCGGCCTTGACCCGGAGATTCACCTCTTTCACCGCGGTCAGCCGTCCAAACTGCTTTGTCAACCGTTCGGTTTCCAGGACAATCTCTGCCATCGTTTCTCCTAATCACCTGTTGCGTAGTTTTCCGAATCAACCCCCTTTTGCTGTTGCCTTCCTAGAAGGTTCACCATCTTCTGCCACGCCTCTACCAGTCCCCCGCGCAGGAAGAGTACCACCAGGATGACCACGGCGCCGAAGAGGATAGGCCAGCGTGCCCAGTAGGTTGCGGCCATATCGGAGAGGAGGGTGAATACGGCTGCACCGATGACCGGGCCGACCGGATGGCCGATACCGCCCAGCAGGGTCATGAAGACGATGTTGGCCGATTGACCCAGCTCGACCGTGGTGATCGGGACGATCTGCCAGTGAATGGCGTACAGGACTCCGGCCAGACCAGACATGGCCCCGGAGATGGTAAAGGAGAGGAGTTTATAGCGGGCCACGGCATGCCCGACCGCTGCCACGCGGTCTTCGTTCTCCCGGATCGCCATGAAGATCAGGCCCCAGGGAGAGGAGATGATCCGCTTGAATATCCAGTAAGAGAAGAGGAAGACCACCACCACAAACCAGTAGAAGATCATCGGGTCCTGCAGGGGGATGCTCAGGGAGCCGAAAAGGGGAAAATCGGGCCGGGGGATGCCCCGCAGTCCATCATCACCACCGGTAAAGGGGGTCCAGGCAAAGGCGGTGAAGTAGACCATCTGTCCGAAAGCCAGGGTCAGGAGCACGAAATAGAGCGCGGCACTGCGGACCGACATGTACCCGACGATCAGGGCGGCCAGTCCTCCCACCAGGGTGCCGGCTACCATGACCAGCAACAGGTGCAGGGGATAATGGATCAGGAGATTACCAGCCACATAGGCGCCAAGCCCGAAGAAGGCGGCCTGGCCAAAGGAGAGGAGACCGGTGTATCCCAGGATCAGGTTAAAGGCAACGGCCAGGATGGCGAAGATGAAGATTTCGGTGACCACCACGATGGGAAAGACAAAGGGGAGCACGGCGATGCAGGCCAGGGCCAGCAACCAGAGTCCGAGTCGCCATCCGGCAGAATAGGTATTGCGTACGCTGTTCATATCCTCCCTCTACCGTGTACCAAACAGTCCATAAGGTCGAAAGATTAAGACGATAGCCATGGCCGCATAGACGGCGACCCAGGAAGCAGCCGGGAAGAAGATCGAGACCAGGCTTTGTGCCACACCGATGATCAATCCGGCAAAGATGGCTCCAAAGAGGTTGCCTAAACCGCCTAAGGCCACCACCACAAAGGCAATGGCGAGGAGATCGAATCCCATGAAGGGGTTGGCGCCACGAATCGGCAAGATGAGCACGCCACCGATCCCGGCCAGGAGTACACCGAGTCCGAAGCTGAGGGTAAAGAGCTTGCGGATATCGATTCCCAGCACCATGACCATCTCGCTGTTTTCGATGCCGGCACGGATGATCGCCCCCATCTTGGTCCGCTCCAGGAAGAGCCATACGGCCAGGATGAGCAGGGTGGAGAAGATGACCACAAAGATGCGGTATTTGGGGTAGTAGAGCACTCCCAGGTTCATCGCGCCCCGTAGCATCCTGGGAGGCATGATGCTCTGTCCCACCGGGCTCCAGATCAGGATGATCAGTTCCTGGAGCACCACAGCCACGGCAAAGGTCAGGAGAAGCTGATAGTGCTCCGCTTCGGGCTCGTCAAAATAGAGTCGTCGCAGCAGGCCCCATTCGACCAGCATGCCGATGAGCCCGACTCCGACTGGAGCCACCAGCAGGGACAACCAGAAATTTCCTGAAAGGTGAAAGAGGGTGAGACCAAAGTAGGCACCCAGGGTAAAGAGGGCGCCATGGGCGAAGTTGGGGATGTTCAGCATTCCCAGGATAAAGGTCAGGCCAAAGGCGGTAATCGCATAGAGCATGCCAGAGGCCAGCCCGTTAATCGTTTGCATCAAGATCAATAGACCCATCTGACCGTTTCATCACCTCCTGTGAGTATAAAGCACAAAGGGACAAAGGCACAGAGGCATCAGATGTCTGGTAGGGGCGCAGTGCGCTGCGTCCCTACCAGCTGAACACGGAACACCTGACTGCAATAAACCAGGCACAAAGGATTTAGCGAGTACAGAAGCACAGATTGCTACAGGGAACCGATATCCTTGCACTCGTTCAACTCACGCGGCATCGGTTTGTCTGAGGAGTGGACGATATCCGCGACATCGAGCTTATCCTTCCCTTTGGCCTTCCCCCGGGTCACGAAGTAGGGACGGATGGTCTGGTGCGTATTCGGATCGATGGACATCTTGCCCAGAAGGTCTTCGAATTCCCACCCTTCCAGGGCTTTCACGATTTCAGCCGGTTTATCACTTCCGGCCCGCTCGATCGCCCGCAGCAGGATACGCATCATGCTGTAGTTGGAGCTGGGAGCGTATCCGGGCAATTCCCCAAACTGCTCCTGGTACATCTGTACCCAGCGCTTGGCCACCGGCGTATCGATCTTGGGATAGAAGTTGGAGCCGATGATCAGGCCATCCCGCATCTCCGGGGTCAACTGGATATAGTCCTCAAAGCCGCTACTCCACATCACCACGATCTGGGTGTCCTGAGCGATCCCAAAAGCGTGAGCTTCTCGGATCGCCTGTACCGCATCCAGGCCGAAGTTGTTCAGGAGGAGAACATCCGGGCGTACCGCCGCCGCTTTGGTGATAAAGGGACTATATTCACGTTCTCCCAGGACATGCCGATCTTTTCCTACAAAGTTGATGCCGTACTCTTTTTCCCCGATCAGGGTGGCGAACTCTTCGATGGCCCAGCCAAAGGCGTAATCGACGGTGAGCATGTACCAGCGTTTGGCATCAGGCTTGGTCTTCATCACATATTCCAGCACGGCCCAGGCCGCGGTATAGGGGCTGGCTGCCCACTGAAAGCCGTAACGATGACAGTCCTTGCCGGCCAGATGATGGGTGCCACCGCTGAAGTAGTGGACCCGTTTCTTCTGCTTGGCAACGTCGGTGATGGCCAGGGCCACTCCGCTGGACCAGGGACCGACGATAGCTCTCACATCCTCCGTATCGATCGCTTCGGCCACCCGACGGGTTGCTGTCCCGGCATCGGTCTCTGTATCACGGATCACGTACTTGATCGGTCGTCCCAGCACCTTCCCGTTGAAGTCTTTCTGAATGGCCATCTCGTGTCCACGTCGCAGTAGCCCCCCTTCAAAGGCATAGGGACCGGTAAGTGGAATCGCGCCCAGAATAGGAATCGGTTCCTGTCCGTAGGCTGGTCGAGGACGATAGAATCCGCTGAGCACAAGCCCGGTTCCAACTCCTCCCCCCATCACTGCGTGTAGAAACTGCCGGCGCGAGAGCCTTTTTCCTTTCATCAATTAGTCCTCCTTTTCTTTGATTACAAGTTGTAATGAGGAACGGACGCAGGAGACAACGGTAAGGCTACAATATACCGGGTAGCGTATGCTTGTCAAGCTTTTTCTCTCTGGGGAGATATCCACCGCATTGGGCTTCCTGCGGCTTCAGGAGGGCTGTTGTGTGGTCAGGGTCTGACCAGGAAGACTGCGGCAGCCCTCTCTCCAGAGGCTACCGCAGCTAAAAAAAGATTATCCTCCGAATCCCACGTCACAGTCAGGATCGGGCGCCCCTTGCACGGCGGTGCGGGTTCCATCGTTGTACACCGAGGTCCCTATCAACAGGTTGTCACGTACGACAACCCCGCCCAAACTCTGGGTAAAGGGATTCCCCTCACCCGTCTGGCCGGGAAAGTTGGATTGAAAGGCGGTAAAGAGGGTGATGGCACGGGAGACCGTTACCGCATGCCATTGCCCGGGAGGTGCTCCCTCCAAAACGCTGGCCGAATCGGCCTCAAACGTGCCATCGGCGAAGAAGGTGACACAATCGGACAATCCCAGATCGAGATAACTGATAAGCCATCTGGTTCCGGCCAGGGGCGGGGTGGGTTGGGGGCCTCGCTCCTCCTGCGCAGCAGCCGAGAGTACGCCACCCAGGATGAGTCCCATCCCTAGCAGGCAGAGAATGGTGTAGCTCTTTTTCCTGAATAGCCAGTGCATCATACGTACTCCTTATCTGTAAACCATACAGATCTGTGTCGGGTCCTGGTATTGACGAAGAGTTCACCGCCGATCCCGCAGGGAACGCAGGGCCTTTGCTCTATCGCTCCCAGGCGTTCCCGGCGGTGCAGACCTGCAGGCAGCGTTCAGTTCCTGAGGCGCAAAAGTCCTCCAATGAGAGTCACAGTTCCTGCGGGCAGGCTAATTTTGGGAAAAGATGGTCAACGCCTTCTCCATCCCCTCCGAGCCCCTGGTCCCGGTCAGGGGACCGTTACACTCCACCATGAGCTTGCTGACATCCTCAGGTCCGACATGCCGGCCTGGGGTCACCTTCTCAAAGATGAAGATCATGTTCAACCCCTTGGCATAGAGATTCTCGCCGCCGCGGTACTCCAGGGTCCCGTTCCCCTTGGCATCCATGGTGAGGTCCCCCAGGCTGTACCACTGGGTGATCAAGCCGGCCACCTCTCCAAAAGCCGGTGGGTTCGCGACTATCCCGTTACGCTTGTCACCGCCGACAAACATCTTGCCCATGTAGGTCGGCACATCGATCGTAAAGAGGAACGCCTCGTAGCCGGTATCGGAGGGGGGGAAGTTCTTGACCTCGACCCGCACCTGTCCCTGTTCCCAGTCGGCCACCACGTAACCCTTGGCACCGACCAGCGGTTTCTGGATATATACTTTCCGGATGGTGCCTTCACTGATCTCGGTCACGCCTCGCCGTGCCGCCCAGGACGTTCCCGACAGCACCAAGATAGTGATTATCATGGTAAAGATGGTGAGTTTCTTCATCTCCTTCTCCTTTTCTGGTTGTGGTGAAAGGGTGTGGTACCCTTCTCACCTGAGGAAAAATGGGGCGGAGCACTCCGCCACGGTATCTCGAGATGCTGGAAGGGTCCTGTTCCACATGTCCCCTCCTGATCAAGATGGAGCCCTTCTCTAAAGGCTATGGCCATCACTATACCATGTCCGGAAAGGGTAAACTTGAAGATTACTTGAAGATTATCTGAAGATTTTCTAAAGATTGTATTTTTCCCTCATGCTGCACCTGTATACCTCACCATGGCTGATCCTTGGCCGAAGTGAGTAGAGGCACCGCGCGCCGCGCCCCTACCAGACGCCCGTGGCTTCTTGGTCTCTTGTATTATTGTCGCTCTGTTATCCTGGGGTCATGAGGTATCGCCAGAAAACTCTTGCTCACCAGGATAAATTCTGCTAAATCTTTTGCAGAGACCTGTCGATAAATAGGCAGCCAGGACTGAGCTCTCACCAAGACAGGATCTGGTGGCAGCCGTGCAGCGGGTGGGAAGAAGGATTACCCAGAGAGCTGACCGTCCCCACCGTCCTTACAGATATCAGAAAGCAAGTGTCCTCCTTCCCTCCTCTTATCCCCAACCATAACCTATAAAGAAGGAGAGAATCAGAATGGAGGTCATACGCCCAAAACTCTTCCTGTTTCCCTTGCTGGTAATGTTTAGCCTTTTTCTGGCGATGAGCCAGCCTGCAGAGGCGGTACCTGCCTCTCCTCGTGTCCACACCCTCCGGCAGGCCGACGGTACCACCTTTGCCGCCCGGCAGTGGGGGGATGAAAGACTCCATGGCTGGGAGACCCTGGAGGGGTATACGATCATCTTCAACAGGGCGACCGGCAACTGGCATTACGCCACGCTGGATGCGGAAGGACGGCTTGTGCCTTCGCACAGGGTGGTGGGATGGGATCAGCCTCCCCCAGGTGTTCCCAAATATCTAAGACCTCAACGGAGAGGCCCTGCGCCGGAGGGCCGTAAGGGACCGGAGTTCAAGCCCCCCCTTCCCCGAGGAAACAGCCAGCAGGTTGTGCCTCCTTCCGGTATCGCCTCTCTTCCCGTCATCCTGATCAACTTTACGGATACTGCCACCACGTACACCCCACCCCAGTTTGACACCCTGCTGTTTGGCACAGGCAACAACAGCATGAGCGATTACTATGCCGAGGTCTCCTACTTCAACTTTACTGTGGATGGGGATGTTTTCGGGTGGTATACCGCAGCAAAGAATCACGATTATTATGGGGCCAATGATGCCAAAGGTAACGATAAGTGGCCGGGAGACCTGGTGTACGAGGCGGTGCAGGCGGCTGATCCCACGGTGGACTTTTCGTTATACGATAACGATGGGGACTGTTATGTGGATGTGGTGGCCATCGTGCATCAGGGCACGGGGGAAGACGACTCTGGTGTGGCAACAGACATCTGGGCCCACCAGTGGTCACTGAATAAAGCCAAGAACGCGGGATACAGCCACTATGGAGAATACACCACCGATGATTCCTGTCCAGGAGGTGGGCAGATAAAGGTGAACGACTATACCATGCAAGCCGAACAGTTAAAGGATGGAGGGATCGCAACCATTGGTGCCTTCTGCCATGAGTTCGGGCATGCTCTGGGGCTTCCAGACCTCTATGACACGGATGATTCTTCGGAAGGGATCGGCAACTGGGGCCTGATGGGAGGTGGGAGCTGGAACAGGGTCGCACGGTCTGGCGATCGTCCTGCCCACCTGTCGGCCTGGAGCAAGTACCGGTTGGGATGGGTTACTCCCACCCAGGTGGTAGGTACCCTGCCTGATGAACCCATAGAACCTGCCTCGCAGGATGCAGATGTCTACCAGTTGCTCTACGGGAGCCCTGACACGGGGGGAGAGTATTTTCTCATCGAGAACAGGCAACAGTTGGGCTTTGATGCCGGGCTACCCGGTGCAGGACTCCTCATCTGGCATATCGAGGAAAATAAAACAAAAAACACGGAGGAGTGCTACCCCCCGAGTAACTGTGCTACAACACACTATAAAGTGGCCCTGATGCAGGCGGATAACCGGTGGGACCTGGAGAAGAATCAAAACCGTGGCGACGCAGGAGACCCCTATCCCGGCTCCAGCAATAACACCAGCTTCAATGATTCCTCGGCCCCGGCAAGCAAGGTCTGGGATGGCAGGAGCAGTAATGCCGGGGTCATCAACATCTACCAGTCAGGCGCCACCATGTATGCCACCCTGTTTGCTCCAGCACCGTGGGCAAAGGCCTATGTTGGATCGTATATTGGGGCAGGAGATTATGACTATGCTCGTTCTATCCAGCAGACCCCCGATGGTGGTTACATCATGGCGGGTGCGACTAATACCTTTGGTGTAAGCAGTTATGATTATGATGTCTGGGTGCTGAAACTGGATGCCAGTGGCGCGGTGCAATGGCAGAAGACCTATGGGGGGCCAGATACTGACACCGCCTACGCCATCCAGCAGACCCCCGATGGTGGCTACATCGTGGCGGGTGGGACCCGGTCCTTTGGTGCCGGCAGCGGGGATATCTGGGTCTTAAAACTCGATGCCAAAGGGGATATTGAGTGGCAGAAGACCTATGGGGGGCCAGATGCTGACACCGCCTATTC
>RFHZ01000970.1 GCA_003696125.1 Nitrospinota bacterium | reverse complement strand
GAACACCATCGAAGGGCAGGGCATCCTGGTCGATGATCTGGTCGATGGCGGGGAGACCCTGATCTATGCCGTGGAGTACCTCAAGGCAGAGTACCCCGGGATCAGCCTCAAGTCTGCCGTCCTGTACAAAAAGGCCCACGCCAAGATCGTGCCCGACTTCTACGTGGAAGAGCTCCCCGCCCAGTGGATCACCTTCTTCTATGATGAAGACACCTTCTGGGATCGGGACCCCTCTACTGCGGGATCTTCCCCTGTACCCCCTCGATGAAGTAATTCATGCGCAGCAGCTCCTCATCGGTCTTATCCGGCCAGATCTTGAACCTGCCGGCCATGATCGCCTCCTTGCGCTGTTCGACCAGGGCCCTGACCTCGGGTGGCACCATCTTGCCGTACGGGGCCAGAGCGACGATCCCGCTCTCCAGTCCCTTCCAGTACGCCTCGCTCTTCCAGGTTCCCGCCTTCACCCGTTTGACCGTTTCCAGGTAAAAGGGGGCCCAGTTCCAGACCGGAGCGGTCAGATGCGCATCCGGAGCAAAACGGCTCATGTCGGTGTTGTACCCGACCGAGTAGATCCGGTGTTCCTGGGCCGCCTCCTGCACGGCCGGAGAGTCCTGGTGCTGGGCAAGCACATCGGCTCCGGCTTCGATCAGGCTCAGGGCGGCCTCCTTCTCTTTGGCCGGATCGTACCAGGAGCCGGTCCAGACCACCTTGACCACGGCCCGGGGATTGACCTCGCGCACCCCCCTGGTAAAGGCGTTAATACCGCGAATCACCTCTGGTATGGGATGAGCCGCCACGTATCCCAGGATGTTGCTCCTGGTCATCTTGCCGGCGACCAGCCCGGAGAGGTAGCGTGCCTGGTACATCCGGCCGAAATAGGTGCCGACATTCTGTGCCCGCTTGTACCCGGAGCAGTGCTCGAAGACGATCTTGGGAAAGTCCCTGGCCACTTCCAGGGTCGGGTCCATAAAGCCGAAGCTGGTGGTAAAGATCACCTGGTAGCCCTTCTGCGCATAGTCCCGGATCACCCGTTCCGCATCAGGGGGAGCGACAGACTCGGTATAGGCGGTCTCCACATACTCCAGTTCTCGTTCCAGCGCTTTTCGTCCCTGATCGTGCGCATACGTCCAGCCAAAATCCCCTACCGGGCTCACGTAGACAAAGGCCACCTTCATCTTCTCTGCGGCCAGTCCCAGCGTCTGTGTCAGGACCAGGATCAACACCAGACCCATCAGCCAACCCATTCCTCTTCTTCTCACCATTGCACCTCCTCTTGCTTGAAGAAAACTCACTCTCGCTCCTCACGGATGTACGGCTTCAAGAGCGCCTGGGGGGCTCCCAGGCGTTGACGGAATCGCTGACGCACGGAAAAGAGGAGCACCACGATCGTTGCCACATAGGGCATCATCTGCAGCAGGTGGTAAGAGACTCCCACCCCTGCCGCCTGCAGCCTGAGCTGGAGTCCTTCGATCCCTCCAAAGAGGTACGCTCCCAGGAGGGCTCGTTGCGGTGTCCAGGCAGAAAAGATCACCAGGGCGATGGCGATCCAGCCTCGACCGGCGGTCATCTGGTCTATCCACATCCGTGTATAGGCCAGGGAGAGGAAGGCTCCACTCAATCCGGCCAGCACGCCACCGAGAAAGACGCAGAGGTAGCGGAGGCGATCGACCGGGATACCGACCGTGTCGGCAGCCTCGGGTCGCTCCCCCACGGCCATGATCTCCAGGCCGATCCGGGTCTGGAAGAGGAAGACCCAGACCAGCGGGGTCAGGAGATAGGCAAAGTAGACCAGCACGTTGTGTTGAAAGAGGACCTTGCCCAGGATGGGCAGGGAGCTCAACCCGGGAACCGGCAGCGTATAGAACCCCTGTATCGTCTTTCCCACCATCCCTTCCCCCACAAAGCTGGTGATCCCCATGCCCAGCAGGACCAGCATGATGCCGCTGACCACCTGATCCCCCTTCAGGGTGATAGAGAGAAAGCCGTGCAGGAGGCTGAGCAGACCACCACTCAGCATGGCGACCACTACCCCCAGCCAGGGATTCCCGGTCGCATAGGTGGTCATGAACCCGG
>RFHZ01000969.1 GCA_003696125.1 Nitrospinota bacterium | reverse complement strand
GGTGTCCAGAAGGTCAAGAGCCTTGCGCAAGGCCCAGGGTTCATAGCCCCGCACCCCGATCATCCGCTTGGATTGGAGGTAGAGCCAGGTCGGATCAAAGGGGGTGGTCAGGCCGGGCATGATGTTCCCGATGATCACATAGGTGCCGCGAGGACGGAGCATATGGATACCTTCCCTAATGACCTCGGGAGAACCGACAACCTCCAGTACCACCCTGGCTCCACCCCCGGTCAGCTCCCGTACCGCCTCTACCCGTTCCTCTGCACTTGTAAACTCTTCGACGTTCAGGGTATGATCGGCACCGAACTGCCTGGCCGTCTCCAGGCGATCGGCAAGCTTATCGAGGATCACCACCTTACCTGCGCCCATGGCCTTGGCCGCGGCACAGGCATAGATCCCCAATCCCCCTGCCCCCTGGATAACCACCGGATCGTCCAGGGCTACCCCGCCCTGGGCCAGACCGTAGATGACTTCAGAGAAGGCACAGTTGATCGGAGCCACCGCTTCGTCAGAAACACTGTCGGGCACCTTGAGGACATAGTGTCCGCGGCGGAGATAGAAGTAGTCGGCATACGCTCCGGTAAAATAGGGCCACTGATCGCTGCGATCCCTCCCCGCCCGGGCCGCTTTGACCGTGCAGAGATTCGGTTCTCCCCCGAGACAGTCGGGACAGCGGAAGCAGGGATGCCAGTAAGTATAAACGACCCGGTCCCCTTCTTGCAGCGGCTTTCCCAGGGCGTCTGTCTTGACATTCTTCCCCAGGCGGAAGACCCGGCCGGTCATCTCATGGCCGAGGATGGTGGGGCCGCTGCGCGGCGTTTTCCCCTCCCAGGCATGGACATCGCTCCCGCAGATGTTGGCCAGGGTGACCTGGACGATCAGGCCATCCGGATCGACCTCGGGAAGCTCGAATTCCCAGAACTCCAGCGGCTGAAACTTTTGCAGGAATACGGCTGCTCTCCCTTTGATACCCATCTCTGCTCCTCCCTGGTGAGTAATGAGTAATGAGTGATGAGTAATGAGT
>RFHZ01000968.1 GCA_003696125.1 Nitrospinota bacterium | reverse complement strand
TAAGAGTCTCATAGTGAGTAACGAGTAATGAGTAATGAGTAATGAGTAATGAGTGATGAGTAACGAGTAATGAGTAACGAGTAACGAGTAATGAGTAATGAGTAATGAGGACTGAGGACTGAGTAATGAGTAGCGAGTGATGAGTAACGAGTAAATCCTCTGTCCCTTTGTGCCTGGTTTTTCGTGCCTTTGTGCCTCCCCTCACTGCTTCACAAACCGGATCTCCTCGCTCTTGCCCTCATGGAAGACCTGCACCCGGGGAGAAGTGGTTTCGCTGATTACCCGGCCACGTTTGATGCAGTAGAGTGCCGGGGCCATCATCCGCAGGGCATCCCGCTCGCTCGGTGCATCGAAAATCACCAGATCGGCCTGCTTGCCCGGTGCAAGACCGTACCGCTCTTCCACTCCCAGTACCCGGGCCGCGTTCTCGGTCACCAGGTCCCACACCCTGGGTACTTCACTATAGCCGCTCATCTGGGCGATGTGCATGGCCAGGAAGGCGGCATGCAGCATGTTACCGGTGCCGAACGGATACCAGGGATCCATGACCGAATCGTGTCCCACAGCAACATTGATCCCGGCTTCGAGCAGCTCTTTGATCCGGGTCATGCCTCGCCGTTTGGGGTACGTATCGAAGCGTCCCTGCAGGATGATGTTGTCCGGGGGGTTGGCAATGATGTGCATCTGCGCGCGTTTGAGCCAGCCGAACAGTTTAAAAGTATAGGCGTTGTTGTAGGAGTGCATGGCCGTGGTATGACTGGCCGTCACCCGTCCCTGCATGTCGTGACGTATCGTGTTGGCGGTCAGCACCTCGACAAAACGTGACTGCTCGTCATCGGTCTCGTCGCAATGGGCATCGATCGGCCGGTCGTATTTTTCTGCCAGACGAAAGGCGATGTGCAGCGATTCCACCCCCATCTCCCGCGTGATCTCGTAGTGGGGAATGGCTCCCACCACATCGCAACCCAGCCGTAGCGCCTCCTCCATCAGCGCTTCCCCTTGCGCATAGGAGAGGATCCCTTCTTGGGGAAAGGCGACCAGTTGGAGATCGACCAGGTCACGGCATGCTTCTTTTACCTCCAGAAGCGCCTTGAGTGCGGTCAGCTTCGGATCGCAGATATCGACATGGGAGCGGATGTAGAGCGCGCCCTGCGACGCGTACCACTTGATGCCTTCGGTGGCCCGTCGCCTGACATCCTCAGGGGTGAGCGATTGCTTGCGGACTGCCCAGCGGGCGATCCCTTCCAGCAGGGTTCCTGATTCGTTATGGCCGGCATCCCCTTCCGTGAGGATCGCATCGAGATGACAATGGGGCTCGATCAGAGGAGGAGAGGTGAGCCGTCCTGCCGCCTCGATCACCCGGGAAGCCTCCCCGGCCAGATCGGCCTGCAGGGCAGCAATGGTCTCCCCCTGGATCCCGATATCGACGATATCCCCGCTGCGCAGGCGTGCCCTGCGGATCAACAGATCGTAAGATGCCGGCATAACCGTTTCTCCTTCTCCTTGGTCAGACCACCACAGAGACACGGAGAACACAGAGAAGTCTTCTCCGGGTCAGAAGTCTTTGAGTAATGAGTAATGAGT
>RFHZ01000967.1 GCA_003696125.1 Nitrospinota bacterium | reverse complement strand
GCCCTCCCCTGGCCGACCAGATCCGTGTCCATGCCACTCTACGAGCCCTTGTCCGCCTGGGGTTATATCCCCTGATCGGTATGAGCCGGCTCATGCTCTCTACCACTCCCGCCCAAAAAGGAGGGCTTTTGCTGGGACTCATCCTCCTCCCGCTGGCAGGAAGGGTCCTCTGTCGAAGAGGAAGAAGACCAGACCCCCGGTAAGAGGGCTTTATTCCAGGACTTTCCCCTCCATATCTCCTGGTATGGCCATCCCCAGGTGGTGGAGGATGGTGGGGGCCACGTCGTATATGGTCATGTCCTCCCGCCATCTTCCCTCTTTACGCCGCGGATCGTACAGGATAAAGATCCCCTGCTCTGCATGATTGGCGTCATCCGGTCCGGTATCATTCTCAAAGGTATGCACAGAGCGCAGGCCAACGATGCCGACCGAACGCCAGTAGAGGTTGCCGAAATAGACGATCAGATCAGGAGCAATGCCGTTGACCACCGGATAGACCTCTTCCGGTTTAAAGACCCGGGTCCCGATGTTATTGCCCTGCTCATCGGTCAGGGCTTCCAGCCTGGCTCGTAGCTCGTCCCGTACCTGCTCGTACTGCGCAGGATCGATGGTCCCTTCTGGCTCCCGTCCCTTCACATTCAAAAAGAGGCGCGCATAGTATCCCCCTTCGCCCCAGGCACGTGTCCGGCTCCAGTCGATGGACAGCTTGCTGAGGGGTGTCGGTGTGGCGGGATACTCTTTGAGGGTGAGGTACCCCTCCTGGATCAGCCACTCGTTGATGCAGATACCGCCATCCATCCGCTTGGCCCCGTGGTCAGAGACCACCAGGACAACGGTATCGTCGTCCAGCAGGGAGAGGAGGCGACCGATCTCCTGATCGATATAGATGTAGTAATCTTTGATCGCCTGCTCGTAGGGATTCCCCGGCTCGTATTTGCGGTGCCGGGGATCGGTGTACTTCCAGAAGCCATGATGGATCCGGTCTACTCCCATCTCCACAAAGATCGCGAAGTCCCAGGGACGGGTGGTGAGCAGGTGCCGTACGACCCGAAAACGGCGTTCCGTCATCTCGTAAATCTGGCGCAGGATGTCATCCTTGTCCTCTGAGCGGAAATTCTCCACATCGACCAGGTACTTCCCGACCAGATTATCGATCTCCTGCTTGAGAGTGGGGGGATAGGTGTACTGCGAGGTGGTGGTGTCAGGAGTCAGGAAGCAACTGAGGAGACACCCGTTGACCGGTTTGGGGGGATAGGTCTGGGGAACGCTCACCACGATCACCTGCCTGCCTTGCCGGGAAAGGAGATCCCAGACAGTCGGTTCCTTGATGGCCTGGGAGGTGGCAAAAGTAAGCCGGCTGTAAGAGTAGTCGGCCCGGTTACGAAAACCGTACACGCCCAACCTGCCCGGATTCTTGCTCGTCATCATCACCGACCAGGCCGGCACGGTGATAGGGGGGATACAACTGGTCAGGGGTCCATGAAGCCCCTGCTCGATCAGCCGCTGCAGGTGGGGTAATTCTGAACGCCACTGGTCAAAGATAAACTCTGGTGCTGCACAATCCAATCCGATAACCAAAACCTTTCGCATCGTTTCTCCTCTGAAATGAGTAACGAGTAATGAGTAATGAGTAATGAGTAATGAGTAACGAGTGATGAGTAATGAGTAATGAGTAATGAGTAATGAGTAATGAGT
>RFHZ01000966.1 GCA_003696125.1 Nitrospinota bacterium | reverse complement strand
GTAATGAGGGATGAGTAATGAGGGATGAGTAATGAGTGATGAGTAACGAGTAATGAGTAATGAGTGATGAGTAATGAGGACTGAGTAGGGGCGCAGCGCGCTGCGCCCCTACCAGGTGGCCGGTGCCTCTGTGCCTGGTTTATCGGCTCTGGACGCGGTACACCACCTGCTAACGTGGAATGTCGGAGTATGAATTGCAGGAGGCTCTTTTGTCAAGACCTTTCCCGTCTGAGCGCTTATGGCCAGCCCATTCCCTGAGGGTGTAGATGCCCCGGATCAGGAATAGGCAGGGACCTTTCTGCTTGCAGGGCAGGCGGACCGAGGATCACCAGCTTGACAGGGGCTTCCAGAGATGATATTATTCATGTCATGAATAATTTTTATTCACCACATGAATTCATCTATCGCCCACGCTGGATCACCGCCCCGTTCCGTACGGCACTGGCAGCGCATCCCATCGTAGTCCTGACCGGGGCGCGACAGGTCGGGAAGAGCACCTTGCTCCAGCATGCCGAACCGGTATGCCACTGGCGGTATCGGACCCTGGATGACTTCGATGTGCTGCGGCAGGCCACCCAGAACCCAGACGCCCTCTGGGCCGGTACCGATCGGATCGTCCTCGACGAGGTACAACGTGCCCCTGCGCTCTTTTCTGCCGTCAAACAGGCGGTAGATCAGGCACACGGAGCCTTCCGGGTCGTGCTCTCTGGATCGGCCAATCTGCTGCTCATGCGCCGGGTGAGCGAAAGTCTGGCTGGCCGTGCGGTCTATTTGGTGCTGGCCCCGATGACGCTGGGAGAGATGTGGGGCACACCGCCACCGAGAATCCTCGATCACCTGCGGGCTGGTGTATGGCCGGCAGACGGTCGCGTGTCCCATGCACTGCCGGATCTCTTCACGCTGGCATTGCGGGGATTTCTCCCGGCGTTGCTCTCCCTCGAGCAACCAGAGGACTGGACCCGCTGGTGGGAAGGCTACGTGGCGACCTATCTTGAACGGGATTTGCGAGAGCTGTCGCAAATCCCCTCGCTGGTGGACTTCCACCGGTGCATGGAGTTGCTGGCCCTGCGCAATGGACAGATCCTGAATCAATCAGAAGTGGCCCGTGATGCCGGTATCCCCCAGCCCACGGTGCACCGGTATCTCACGCTCCTCGAAACCACCTACCTGGTTGAGCGGCTCCCCGCTTATACCCCGAGTCGCACCACACGGCTCATCAAGGCACCGAAGCTCTACTGGGCCGATACCGGGTTAGTCGCCTTTCTCGCCGGGTACTACGATCGGGAGAGTCTGGCACAGGCACGGGAAGCGGGTGCCTACTTTGAGACCGTGATCCTGCATCATCTCAAAGTCCTCAGCCAGTTATTGGTCCCCCGGGGACGCCTGTATTACTGGCGAACGCGTAGGGGAGAGGAAGTCGATTTCATTCTGGAGCAAGGCCGGCAGGTGTGGGCCTTCGAGTGCAAGATGACCACCACGGCGCGATATGGAGATGCAGAAGGATTGCGTCACTTCCTCCAGGCTGTTCCCCAGGCACGAGGAGGCATTCTCCTCTATCACGGCTCTGAGATCAGCCGTCTCGATGACCGGATCATCGCCCTGCCATGGATACTGCTGGCTACAGGAGGAAAGGTGGATACACAGCAGTGACTCGCCAACCAGGAGCAGGAGGCCGTGTCTCCGTTTCCACCGCGACCAGATCGGGTCTTTGTGTCGCAGTGTCGCGAATAAATTCGCTCCTACAACCCTTTGCCCCTCCGTGTCCTCCGTGCCTCCGTGGTGCCTTTTTTAATCCTTTGTGCCTGGTCTTAATAACGAGTAATGAGTGATGAGTAACGAGTGATGAGTAATGAGTGATGAGTAATGAGTGATGAGTAACGAGTAATGAGT
>RFHZ01000965.1 GCA_003696125.1 Nitrospinota bacterium | reverse complement strand
GGTTAAAGGATACCCCTCTTTCTTGCTACGGCTGGGAGAGGCCAGACGCGGCCAGCTCCTGCAGGATGGCACGCATCGCCTCCAGTTCGGCCCCAAACCGGGCCCAATCCCCTTCCTTCAGGCTCTCCATGGCGCGGTTATAGTGTTCAAGCGCCTGTTGAGCGGTCCGGTTGATCTGGGGGGCTTCCTCTCGATCCGGACCCGGATAGGTGGCAACGGCAGGAGCCTTTGCCGGACCGAAGAGCGTATCCAGCGCCCCCTGCAGTGTGTCTCGCATGACCACCCGCTCTCCATAAGAAACGATAACCCGCTTAAGCTCCGGCAGGTGTCCCTGCTCGGCCCGTAGATAGAGCGCCTCCACGTAAAGGATGGCATCGTCGATCGGAATGACCAGCAGGTTACCCCGGATGACCCGCGATCCCATCTGGTTCCAGAGGGAGAGCTGCTGGGAGATCTCGGTGTTCTGGTCGATGCGGGCCTCGATCTGGGAGGGCCCAAACACGAGGCGCTCTTTGGGAAACTCGTAGACGATCAGCCTGCCGTAGTGGGGAGCATCGCTACGACCGGCCAGCCAGGCGATCATGTTGTCCCGGTTACGGGGGACCATGGGGAGGAGGAGGATAAACTCCTCTTTCTCCTCACCGGGCAGCCGCATGATGATGTAGTAGGGCCGCATGGTGATGAGTTCCCCTCCGAAATTCTCCTTGGGGAATTCCCAGAGATCTTCTTTATTATAGAAGACCTCGGGATCGGTCATATGGAAGAGTCGATACATCTGGGCCTGGATCTGGAAGAGGTCCTCGGGATAGCGGATATGCGCCCGCAGTTCGGCCGGCATCTCGGCCAGGGGACGAAACAGGGTGGGGAAGATGGCCTGATAGGTCTGGATGATCGGGTCGGTCGGATCGGCGATGTAAAAATGGAGAGAGCCGTTATAGGCATCCACCACGATCTTCACCGCATTGCGGATGTAATTGAAGCGACGACCCTCCAGGCGGGTGGAATAGGGGAGATAGGAGCTGGTGGTATAGGCATCCTGTATCCAGAAGATCTTGCCCTGGTACAGTACCGGGTAAGGATTGCGATCGAGCAGCAGGAAGGGAGCCACCCGCCGGATACGCTCCTGGAGGTTGCGGTACAACAGGATACGGCTGTCGGCAACGATATTCCCGGTGATGAGCAGATTGATATCCTTGAGATGCCAGGCGAAGAGGAGACGGGAGAAGAGGGAACCGATCGGTACCCCACCGGTACCCTGATAGGTGGTGTACACGTTCTCCTTCCCTTTGGGATAGTCAAACTCGGTGATGGCCCCCTTGACCACCACATAGCTCGAATCCTCTTCCCCGAAATAGATGCGAGGTTCACTCACCTCCAGCTCCGGGTAGGTAGCCACCGGGGGAATATCTTTGATATAGAAGATGGGGAGGCCCTCGTCGTTTTTGAGATTCACCGGGGTCATGGTCAGGCCGATGCCATGGGTAAACTTGAAGCGCTGGTTGATCCAGGTCTGGGCATCGGGGGGGAGAAGCGACTGGTTCAGCTCGCGTACCGCCAGCATCACCTGCTGGTATTTCCCATCGATGTAATAGCGATCCACATCCACATCCTTGAATTCATAATAGAGACGGATGCTCTGGAGTTGCCGGTAGGTGTCTCGCATCGGCTCCCCATCCCAGAGACGGATGTTGTCGATGGTGGGGGCATTCTGACGCAGGATGTCGGCGGTAAGATCTCCCGCAGCGGTAAAGGGTGCGGTGGTGATCTGGGTCAGGTTATACCCCTCCTGCGTCATGGCAATATTCCTTTGAATATAGGGCCTCTCCCGGGTCAACTCATTCGGCTTGACCCAGTACTGCTGGTAGAACGTCGGCAGAAGGGAGCGGAGGAGAACCACGCTCCCCAGCAGGAGAGCTATGGCCACCAGGGGGAGTTTGTAGGTGCGAAAATAGGCGGTGGCAAAGAGGAGAAGGGCGGTGAGGATGGCCAGGCCGGTGAGGAAGGAGAGCACGGGCAACACCAGGGTCACGTCGGTATAGCTGGCCCCGAACACCACGCTGCGCTCGCTGTACAAGAGGGAATAACGATCCAGGATATAGGCCCAGGCCTTGACCAAAAAGACTCCCCCCACCAGAGAAGAGAGGTGAATCAGCGGCAGATTGCTGGACAGGGAGACCCGTTCGGCAAAGGTAATTTCACCCTTGAGCCAGTACAGGCCACCGCTGAGGAGAATGGTCAGGATCAACAGGGTAAAGAGCCAGTTCTTCAGCGCCAGGTAAGCAGGGTAGGAGAAGAGGTAAAAGCTCAGATCCTTCCCGAACAAGGGATCGACCTTGCCGGCCGGTACCTGGTAGAGGTACTGCAGGAAAACCTCCCAGTTTCGGATCTCTCCTATACCGATGAACAGGCCGAGGACAAAGGTGATGCCGGCGATGATCCATATCCAGGGGAGACGACTCCCCAGGTACTGGACCAGATCAGGGATGGTTCGCAGTTCGGTCGGGTCGGTAAAGACCTGGCGAATCTGATGGCGAGGGGTGGTGAAGCGATGGACCAGGAAACCGTTGAGAAACAGGAAGGCAAAAGAAAGGAGGGTAGCCACCAGAAAAAGCCCTATCTTGGCCAGGTAGGTCTTTTGAAAAACGGCCAGATACCCCAGGGCATCAAACCAGAGCCAATCGACAAAAAACTGGGTCATGAGGCTCAACACAATCAGGGTAAGGAGGATGATTCCCCCCAGGATAATGATGCTTTTCTGTCGCAGCATCCTTCCCTCCTCGTCAGGACTTTTTTCTAAGGAAGACCTGTCTTTGCCTTCTCTCCCCTCTCCCAGGCCATCCATGTCTATGCGTGACTTTCTTCCCCTCCCCTTTTTGATCTTATACCAGAGGGAGCAGAGAATGCAACGAAAATCTCCCTTTCTTAGCAGAGCTGACAAATTCCGTTGCAATTTTGCACGAATGCAGTATACTGAGGACGAACCTCAGAGGAAAGCAGAGAAGGGGAAGGGTATGCGTAAACGCTGGTTGCTGAAGCAATACCACCTGGCCTACCGGGTCTTAAACCGCTTTCCACTCTTTCTCTGCTGTGTGATCGGGTACTCGCTGATCTATCCTCTTGTGCTCTTTCGACCGCTCCTTACCCAGCTCTGCCGCACACCTTATGTGTGTTTCATCACCCTGTTGAGCGGAGACCTCCGTCTCCTGCACCGGCATATCCTCCGCCTACAAACGGTAGTCCTCCACCAGGAGCATCAACGCTGGGGGGTACAGGGCTACCAACGCCTGCTCGACTGGCTATGGCAGGATCAAAAAGTCTATAGAGAAAGGGGGGAAGTACCCGGGACCCTGGCGTCCCATGGTACGCGATATGATGAGACCTAAAGTTTTAGGCATGATCCTGGCCGGGGGGAAAGGCACCCGCCTCTATCCCCTCACCCTACACCGGGCCAAACCGGCGGTCCCTTTTGGGGGAAAATACCGGATTATCGATTTTGTCTTAAGCAACTTCATCAATTCAGGACTCTACTCGATCTATGTCCTCACCCAGTTCAAATCCCAGTCCCTGACCGAGCATCTGCAGGAAGGATGGCAATTGGGGAGCCTGTTCAGAGACCATTTTATTATTCCGGTCCCGGCGCAGATGCGCATGGGAGAGCGGTGGTACCGGGGCACGGCCGATGCCATATACCAGAACCTCAACCTCATCCATAACCATGAACCGGATATCGTGGCCGTCTTTGGGGCCGACCACATCTACTGTATGGACATCGGGCAGATGCTCTCCTATCACCTGGAGAAGCAGGCGGAGATCACCGTGGCCGTGCTCCCCGTCCCCCGGGCAGAAGCCTCGTCTTTCGGGGTGGTCCAGGTCGATCAGAACTGGCGGATCGTCGATTTCTGGGAAAAACCGGCCGATCCCCCTCCCATTCCGGGCCATCCGGATCAGGCCCTGATCTCCATGGGAAACTACCTCTTTGACACCCTCCCCCTGATCGAGGAGGTCACCGAGGATGCAGACCGGGAGACGGAACACGATTTCGGCAGAACGATTCTGCCCGAGGTCTGCAAGTATCGACGGGTCTTTGCCTACGATTTCCGGCGCAACACGATTCCGGGAACGGCGAAAGGAACTCGCAACGATTACTGGCGGGATGTCGGCACCATCGAGGCCTTTTGGGAAGCCAACATGGAGTTGAAGGGGGCCAACCCTCCCCTGAACCTGTACAATCCCAGGTGGCCCATCCGTACCGTTTCGCGGAGTGGACCACCGGCCAAGTTCATCTCTGATCCGGCAAGACCACGTGGAGGCATCATAAATGCCCTGGTTTCCGAGGGATGTATCATCGAAGGAGCGCTCGTGCAGGATTCGATCCTGGGTCGCAACGTGGTTATCCACAGGGGAGCAGAGGTGCGCGACTCCTTTCTGATGGATAATGTGGAGGTAGGGGAAGGGGTCCGTATCCGCAAGGCGATTATCGATAAGCGGGTCCGGATTGCCCCGGGTGACGAGATCGGCTACGACCGGGAGCAGGACCAGAAGCGGTACCATGTCTCTGAAACCGGTATTGTTGTGATCCCGCGCGCAGAAGGACTGTCCTTATAGGAGAGCGTAATGGAACCTTGTGTGATCGGTGTGGATATGGGGGGGACCAATACCCGCACGGCAGCCATTACCCGCCAGGGTGAAATTGTGGCCCGGCAAGAGCATCCCACGGCGGTGGAGGAAGGTCGCGAGCAGGTTGTCGCCAACCTGGTCGCCGCCATACATGACCTCTGTCAGACCGTGCGCAAGGAGCAGCGAGAGGTCGTGGCCATCGGGATCGGCGTGGCCGGTGCCATCAAGATCAAAGAGGGGATCGTCTCCGAATCCCCCAATCTCCCCGGATGGACCGATTTCCCCTTACGCCAGATTCTCACCGACCACCTCTCTCTCCCCATCATCATCGAAAACGATGCCAATGCCGCTGCCCTGGGTGAGTATTGGGCCGGAGCAGGCCGACAGGTGGAGAATCTGGTCTGCATCACCCTGGGCACAGGTGTGGGAGGAGGGATCATCCTGGAGGGAAATATCTGGCACGGGGTGGATGGCACGGCGGGAGAGGTGGGACATATTACCCTGGAACCCCAGGGGGCGCTGTGTAAGTGTGGGAATCGAGGCTGCCTCGAGGCCTACGCCTCTGCTACCGCCTTAACCCGCATGGCCCGTGAGGCGATGGAGCGAGGGGAAGAGACCCTGCTGAGGACGCTGTGCCAGGACAATGCCGCTGCCCTATCCGCAGAGATGGTCTCCCAGGCCGCTCAACAGGCAGATCGGGTAGCGCAACGCATACTGGAAAGGATGGGAAGGTATCTCGGTATTGCCATTGCCAACCTGGCCAATCTCCTCAACATCGAGATGGTGGTGGTGGGGGGAAAGGTGAGCCAGGCCTGGGACCTCTTTATTCCCTTTACCGAGGAGGAGATACGGCAACGTGCCTTTGCCGTTCCGGCAGACCGCTGCCGTGTGGTCAAGGCAGAACGTGGGGACGATGCCGGCCTCCTGGGGGCAGCCTATATGGCCTGGAAGTCGTTTCCCCTCTCTTCGTCTCCCTCTCCAGCCTGATCTCCTCGAGAGAAGAGCAACGGGAGACTTTACCCCTGAGCAGGAAGGAGGTGCAGCATGACTGGAGGGTATATGGGCAAGCTGCTGCGGGTTGATCTGACCTCGCAGACCTGGACGACGGCTCCTCTCCCAGAAGAAGCGGTACTACGGCAGTATATTGGTGGCATCGGCCTGGGGATGCGTATCCTGCTGGAAGAGACCTCTCCGTCGGTCAAAGCCACCGACCCTGAGGCTCCCCTCCTCTTGATGACCGGTCCTCTGAGTGGAACCGCTGCCCCCAGTTCGGCCAACCTGGCGGTGATTTCCCTCAATTACGATACCCCTTTCGCCGTAGCCACCGGGCACTCCCACGGGTACTGGGCGGCCTATCTCAAACATGCCGGTTATGACGGTATTGTGGTGACCGGTCGCTCTGAGCGGCCGGTCTACCTCTGGGTAGACGACGACCGGGTTGAGATCCGGGATGCCTCGCATCTGTGGGGACAGGATACGCGAGAGACGGAGCGGCTGATCAAGCGAGAGCTGGGGGACGAGGAAAAGATCAGCGTTGCCTGTATCGGTCCGGCTGGTGAGGCCATGTTGCATGGGGCCTCGATCAAAAACGATCGTAACCATGGAGCGGCCAAGGGGAGTGTGGGAGCGGTGATGGGATCAAAACGTCTCAAGGCGGTGGCGGTGCGGGGTACAGGAGAGGTCCCGCTGGCCGAACGGAGCCGCTTTCTCGAGGTGTGCAATCGATGGCAAGAGGCCATCATGGCGGATCCGGCACCGGGAGAGGGAGCACCCTCGGTAGGAAAACTGCTGAGCGAGGCCGGAATCATGCGGGGCTACACCTATGTCGGGGAGAGCCATATGCTCGCCGGCAAGAATCTGACCGACCCGCTCTGGGGGGAGCGCTATGCACGGCGCATGGTTGAGGCTGCCCAGAACTGGACCATTACGCCCAAAGAGTCGTACAACTGTACCATCAAGTGCGCTTACGACTGCCGAATCACCACCGGCCCGTTTGCCGGTTTTACCGCCAGCCTCTGTGGAGGGGGGGAAAACATCGAAGGCGCGGCTGCCATGATCGGGGTGGAAGATCCCGGGGCAGCGGTGGCCCTCACCGATTACTTCGATGCCAAGGGGATAGATTCTTCTGTGGCCGGCTCCCTGCTCGGTATGGCCTATGAACTGTACAACAAGGGGGTGCTCACCCGGGAAGAAACTGACGGGCTGGACCTGAGCTGGGGAAACTACGAGGCGGCCATGACCCTCCTGGACCAGATGTGTAGCGGAGAGGGATTCGGGGGGCGGGTCTTGCGTCGCGGCCTGAAAGAAGCTGCTCAACTCATCGGTCGGGGCGCAGAGACCTGTGTGCTCCATATCCGGGGTGGTGGTATCAACATGCATGACTGGCGACCGGCCTGGAGTGTGCTGCTCGGTCAGATCGTGGCCGGCGCAGGGGTGTGCTGGCAGGGACCTGGTGTCGATGCGTGGACCACCGAGCCCGACCTGGGATACACGGAGTTTGCCCCGGGCACGATACCAGAAGGGAAAGCAGAAGCGGTAGCCAAAACCCAGATCAAAAAACTCTGGGAGGACACCCTTGGTGTCTGCTGGTTCGCCTGCTGGGGGGTAAAGGGGGTTCTGGACTACGCTTCGCAGGCGATTGCTCTGGCTACCGGCTGGACCGACTTTGATCGAGAAGAGGCGCTTACTGTAGGAGAGCGCATGGTGAATCTCCAGCGGGTGATCGCGGTACAACGCGGCTTTACACCTGCCGATGAGTTCGACATCTCTCCCCGCCTCCTCGAAGCCCCTGCTGCAGGGAAGGCGGCTGGCAGAAGCATTCAACCCTACCTGGAGCAGATGGTCAAGGAGTACTACCGCCTGATGGGATGGGATGAAACCGGCCGGCCCACCGCAGCCACTTTGGAACGTTTGGGATTGGCCGGCTTATTATAGCCGGACAGTAATCAGCCACAGGTGAAAAGGAGAGGAGGAAGATGTTCGGGTTAGGGATGCCGGAACTGCTCGTTATCTTAGTCATTGCCCTGCTCATCTTTGGTGCCGGGAGGCTCCCAGAGGTGGGGAGCGGTCTGGGAAAGGCCATTCGCGAGTTTAAACATGGCGTCCATGAAGCGGAAAGGGGGGAAGGGGAGGAGGAGACGACCGGTGGGGACTCAACCTCAGCGGCCACCGAAGCCCAATCCCTTGCCGAAGGGGAGACTTCCAGCGAAGAGAAGGGCATCGAGCAACTCCCCGGGGTACAGGAGGTGAAAGACCTGCAGGCCAAAGTCTCCACGGTCAAAAAGTGGTCTCGCCTCCTCTTCCGTTAGAGTAGAGAAACAGAGGCACAGAGGCGCCAGATGCCAGGTAGGGGGCGCAGCGCGCTACGCCTCTACGCTGAACAACGACCATAAACCAGGGACAGAGACGGCGGATGTGAAGCGTCAGAACAGTCAACCTTACAGCGTACAAAAGGAGGAGACCAAGCATGCTGGTTGCTGCCATCCAGATGAACTCTCAGGAGAACAAAGCGGTCAATCTGACCAAAGCGGAACGTTTCATCGACGAGGCGGCCGACCGGGGAGCCACCCTGGTCGGGCTCCCCGAGTACTTCAACTTTCTCGGCTCTGATCGGGAAAAACTCGCCCAGGCCGAACCGATCCCCGGTCCCACCATCGATCGCCTGGCGGAAAAGGCGCGCACCTACGGCATCTATCTCC
>RFHZ01000964.1 GCA_003696125.1 Nitrospinota bacterium | reverse complement strand
GTTCTTCACTAAGATCGGTCGGGGTCTTTACCACCACTTCGACCAGTTGATCCCCCCGCCCGTATCCCCGCAGGTCTCTGATTCCCTCACCCCGCAGGACAAAGACTTCACCACTCTGGGTGCCGGGAGGGATCTTTAAGGGACGAGAACCGTTCAGGGTCGGCACGTCGATCTCCGCGCCCAAGGCCGCCTGGGTAAAGGAGATAGGGATTTGACAGAGGATATTATTCCCCTCCCGCTGGAAGAACTCATGGGGTTGAACGTGGAGAATGATGTATAGATCTCCTGGAGGACCACCCCACTCCCCCTCTTCTCCTTCTCCGCTGAGGCGGAGGCGTGATCCGGTATCTACACCAGGAGGGATCTTGAGCAAGATCTTTTTGGTCTTCTGGACCACCCCCTGTCCCTGGCAGGTGGGGCAGGGATCGGTGATGATGATCCCCTCTCCTCGACAGCGAGGACAGGTGGTACTGACGCTGAAGAAGCCCTGCGTGCGGATAACCTGTCCCCGTCCCTGGCAGGTGGGGCAATGCACGGGGGAGGCGCCCGGCCGGGTACGGGAACCGTGGCAGGTTTCACACCGGACTCTTTTGGGGATTTCGATTTCGGTTTCTGTCCCCTGGGCCGCATCAAGGAAAGAGATCTCTAAATCATAGCGAAGATCTGCTCCCCGCTGTGGACCATGTCGGGTGCGCGTGCGAGTCCCAAAGCCGAAAAGCTCTTCAAAGATATCGCCAAAGCTGGAAAAGATATCTTCAAAGCCGCTGAAGCCGCTAAAGCCGGTCCCTTTGAGGCCTTCATGCCCGTAGAGATCGTACAGGCGTCGTTTTTCCGGGTCGCGCAGGACTTCATAGGCTTCTGAGGCCTCTTTAAACTTCTCCTCTGCCTCTTTATTCCCCGGATTGCGATCCGGATGGTACTGCAGTGCTAGCTGGCGGTAGCGTTTCTTGATCTCTTCAGGTGTGGCATCCCTGGATACCCCAAGCACTTCATAATAATCACGCTTTCCGCTGTTCATGGTTCGCTATTATCCTTTCCCTGCCTCTTATTCAGCAGCCTTTGACTCTTCTTCCTTCCTCTTGCCTACAATGACCTTGGCCGGCCGTAGCAACCTCCCCTCGATCAGATACCCCTTTTCGATTTCGTGCAGTACCAGGTTGTCTTTGGACGGATCGTCAACCTCTTCGATCCCGATCGCCTCATCGGTTGCAGGGTCAAAGGGGCGGGGTAAGGCGGTGATCGGTTCGACCCCTTCTGACTTCAGTTGGGCCAGGAATTGGGCATAGACAAGCTGTATCCCTTCCAGCAGAGCAGTGAAATTTTCCGTCTCGCGAGCACTGGCCAGAGCCCGTTCCAGGTTATCCAGCACCGGGAGAAGCTTCTCGATGAGCTTACCCTTGTACAGGCTCATCAATTGTTCCTGCTCTTTCTCTATCCGTTTACGAAACGCTTCGTTTTCGTTCGATAACCGCTCGATATGTTCACGCAGCATACGATCCTTCTCTTCGAGCTGCGCTTTCAGTTGCTCGACGTAAGTCGGGTATTGGGACCGGGGCTTTGCTTCAGGCGCAGAGGTATCCTCTGCCGTTTTGCGGACCCAGAACCGTTTATCTGTAACCGTAAAGGCCGGTTTTTCCTCTGCCTGCTCTTCTACAGGACGTCCCACCGCTTCCTCCATGCTTTTACGCCTCCTCTTGAGCTATCTCTGTTCAAAGCAAATATTCCCTGCCCACCAGAGAGAAACAGGGCCCCTCCCTTCTCCTGTTGAGGAGGGAGGGACTACAGCGAAAGAAGCTAGTAGCGCATGCTCCTTAGGCGCCTGATCCGTTCTTCAATGGGCGGATGGGTGCTGAAAAGGGTCATTAAGGATTGGCCGGAGAGGGGATTCACGATGAAGAGATGGGCAGTTGCGGGATTCGCTTCCAGATCGTATCCCCGTCGGGCAGCGTATTCGAGCTTTTCTAGCGCATCAGCCAGTCCAAATGGATTGCCAGCGATTCTTGCCCCCCCTTCATCGGCCAGATATTCCCGCGAGCGGGAAATAGCCATCTGGATAAGGAGAGCGGCAATAGGTGCCAGGATTGCCAGGAAGAGGAGTCCCAGGGCTCCCCCCCCTCTTTCCTCGTCATCCCGTCCTCCTAAGCCCCCGAAAAAGGCGGCCCAACGGGCCATGTTGGCCAGCATCATGATGACGCCGGCCAGGGTGGCGGCGATGGAACTGATCAGGATATCCCGGTTTTTGATATGAGTTAGTTCATGGGCCAGCACCCCCTCCAGTTCTTCCCGGTCAAGGAGCTGCAGGATCCCTTCTGTTACCGCCACGGCAGCATGCTGAGGATTCCTCCCTGTGGCAAAGGCGTTGGGTGTCCGGGAAGGGATGATATAGAGACGGGGCATGGGGAGTCCAGCCCGCTGGCTTAAATTCTTGACCATGGCATAGAGCCAGGAGGCTTCAGAAGGACTCACCTCTCTGGCCCTGTACATCGCCAGCACGATCTTATCCGAAAACCAGTAGCTGCCGAAGTTCATGATCAGGGCAAAGACAAAGGCGATCGTCAACCCCTGGCTTCCACCGAAATAGTCTCCAAAGAGGAGAATGAGCCCGGTGAGCAATCCAAGAAGGATGACTGTTTTGAGGGAGTTGGTGCTCATAAAACTACTCCTTTATTGGCTACACTTTTTGTTCTCTATTGATTGTCTCTTGCCCTCATGGCACGCGAGGGGAAAGAGGATGAGGAACCTGACCGCTCCTCTCCGCTGAGCAAGACATTACTGGGGTCCTTTCCCATGGTATCTCTGACAAAGCGCCGCAACTCCTCTACCTGTCGCTGTAACAGTTGCATCTTTTCCCGCATGCTGAGAATCACATCGACTCCGGCCAGGTTGACCCCCAGCTCCCGGGTAAGGCTCAGGATGAGAGACAGCTTTTGGAGATCTTCCCGGGAATAGAGGCGGTGATTCCCCTCCGAGCGATGCGGGATCAACAACCCCTCTCGTTCGTAAAGCCTGAGGGTTTGAGGATGAATGTCGTACATTTTGGAGACGACACTGATAGTGAAATATTCTCCCTTACGCTGTACCATCAGACATCACCTCAAGCAGTCTTCTTCTGGATTGGCTCTTCTTTCACATGGCCTGGGGAAGCAAAAGGCGACTCCCCTCACCTTCCGGGAAGTCGCCCCCTCTAGAGTTCTTTTGCCTGTATTGACCTGCCAGCAAAACCAGGGAAGCATCGGGAAGACTCCGGAGAGGCGAGACTACTTGTTCTCCGTATCCTCGAATTCGGCATCGACCACATCGTCTCCCCGGCTGTGCGTCTGCCCATCCCCAGAAGCCGTAGTCTGCTGGCTACCTGCTTCCTGCTGCGCTCGCTGGTACATGATCTCGGCCAGCTTATGGGAGGCAGTGGTCAACCGCTCCATGGTCGCTTTGATCTGATCAGCCTTCCCATCCTCCAGCGCCTTCTTCGCCTCTTCCAGGGCTTCCTCAACCGACCGGATCTCCTCGGCAGAGAGCTTGTCTCGATTTTCGTTGAGCGTCTTCTCCGTCGTATAGATCAGGGAGTCTGCCCGGTTGCGCAACTCGATCTCCTCTCTCCGTTTTCTATCTTCCTCGGCATGCGCTTCGGCATCTCTCACCATGCGTTGGATCTCTTCTTCACTCAGGCTGGTAGATCCGGTGATGGTGATGCTCTGTTCCTTGCCCGTGGCTCGATCTTTGGCCGAGACGTGTAAGATCCCGTTGGCATCAATATCAAAGGTCACCTCGATCTGGGGCACCCCACGCGGAGCCGGAGGAATCCCAACTAGGTGGAAGCGACCAAGGGTGCGGTTGTCACGTGCCATCTCCCGTTCCCCTTGCAGGACATGAATCTCCACACTGGTCTGGTTATCGGCAGCCGTGGTAAAGATCTCGCTCTTGCGGGTAGGAATGGTGGTGTTCCGCTCGATCAGTTTCGTCATGACCCCACCCAGGGTCTCAATCCCCAGGGAGAGAGGGGTGACATCCAGGAGCAGGATGTCCTTCACTTCTCCGCTGAGCACTCCGGCCTGTACCGCTGCTCCCAGGGCAACCACCTCGTCCGGGTTGACCCCTTTGTGAGGATCTTTTTCAAAGAGCTTCTTCACCACCTCTTGCAC
>RFHZ01000963.1 GCA_003696125.1 Nitrospinota bacterium | reverse complement strand
TTCCTATTGTGTGTTTATTATATCCTTTGCAGAGAAGGAGGTCAAAGAAAAAGGATACCCGTTTCAGACGCAGGGGGCCTGAGTAAAGTATGCTCCTGTCCAGGTTTGGCTTGCTTGTTCTGCGGGTCTATGGGAAAATAAAAGGAGAAGAGGTCTGATCTGGGCAGAGGGGTTTTGTCTCTACGGGCTCATCGTTGTGTGCTATGCGATCAGAAGAGAAGGAGATACATGGACACAAGAGGGGTGGGTAAGGATCTATCATGACCGGTACCATCACTACCAGAGCTTATGCACGCATCGGGTTTATGGGAAATCCCTCAGACGGGTATTTTGGGAAGACGATTGCCTGCGCCATTACCAACTTCTGGGCAGAGGTCACCCTCTGGGAAAGCCCTACCCTGCAGATTAAACCGCATCCGGTTCACGATCCCCTTGCCTTCGTTTCGTTCTCTTCCCTGGCAGAAACCGTCACGCAACACGGCTACTATGGAGGGGTACGTCTCATCCTTGCCGCCTGTAAACGGTTCTACGAGTATTGTCGTCACCACCATATTCCCCTGGGGGAGAAGAACTGGACCATTGCCTACGAGACCACCATCCCCCGTCAGGTCGGTTTAGGAGGGTCGAGTGCCATTATTACCGCGGTCATCAAAGCGCTCATGCAGTTCTATGCCCTTACCGACGCCGATATTCCGAAGCCGAGACAGGCTGATCTGATCTGGCGGGTGGAACTGGAAGAGCTCGGTATCGCCGGGGGACTTCAGGATCGGGTCGTTCAGGTCTATGGCGGTACCGTCTTCATGGATTTCTCGCGAGAACTCATGGAACAGTACGGACATGGACGGTATGAATACCTCGATTCTCGCTTACTCCCCCCGCTGTTTTTAGCCTATGCCCCCTATTCCACTCCCTCTGGTATCGTGCATGGCGATGTGCGGCGTCGCTATGAACAGAACGATCCAGAGGTGGTTCAGGCCATGCAGACCCTTGGAGAGTACGCCCAGGCTTGCAGGATGGCCCTGGCTCAGCGTGACTTCAGGCGAATCGGTGAGTTGATGAAGCAAAACTTTGCCTTGCGGCGCAGGATCTATGGGGATGCGGTACTCGGTGAACAGAATCTGCAGATGATCGCCATTGCCTGCAGGCTGGGCTGTCCGGCAAAATTTGCCGGGTCCAGTGGTTCTGTTATCGGCCTGTATCACACCGAAGAGACATTCCAGTGCCTCGCTCAGGCTTACCAGGCCCGGGGATTTTCGTGTGTGAAAGTGACGGTCGATCCGGGACCCCCTCACTCTCCAACAGGTTGAGGATGAGGCTTCAGGTTTAGCCTGTATAGAGCGAAGCCAAGAGCCCCCGGAGATAGCGGATCCCACGGGGAACGGCCGTCTCTTCCTCCTCTTCCCCTTCGTACTCGACAGAGACAAAGCCCCGATAGTTGATGCGTCGCAGTATCTCGATGACCCGGGCATGATCGATATGCACCTCCCTCCCCTCTTCGTCAAGGTGGAGGAGCTTGGCATGGACGTGCAGGGCCAGGGGTGCGGTTCGCTCAATGGAGGGGAGGCCATCGAGATAGTTCCCGGTGTCCAGGTTGAGGCGAAGCCAGGGGGAGCGGATCGCGTCGAACAGGCGTTTCACATCGGCGCTGGTGCGGAGAAACCCGTTATGGTTGTGGTTTTCGATCACCAGGGTCACCCCCTGCTCTTCGGCGTACGCCGTGGCGCGCTGGACATATTCTACCATGATGGCCCAGCAGGTTTCGCGATCCCCATGCGGCCAGCCGGCAAAGATGCGGAGCAGAGGGGAACCGAGCTGCAGGGCGATATCGATCCAGCGCTTGACCGCATCGAGTTCCCGCTCGTTCTGGGCTACCAGCTCGTAGCCGAAATCGTTATAGGCGGTCACACAGGCGAGGGTCAGGTGCTGGTCCACCAGCGCTTTTTTGATCTCTTTCAGTGCAGCAGGCGTGGTAGCGGCAAAGTGTCCACTCTCGATCTCTACCCCCTCCAGACAGAGGGTCTGGCCGCAGAAGGTGATCCACTCGAGCAGGGTAAACTTCCTGGCGGCAAAGGCACGATGGTAGGAATAGGAAGTGCAAGAGAGTTTCACCAGGCTTCTCCTCTTTTTTCAACAACGTTTCGTCTCTTTAACCGGTGATCTGTTCGATAAGCGTCTTGATCCGGGTCAGGGCCAGGGTCTCGCTACTCTGCGGCCGGCATTCAAATCCTATGGTACCGGTATATCCCAGTCGCTGGATCGCCTGCAGGATATTCGGGTAATGGAGCTCCCCGGTTCCCGGCTCGTAACGTCCCGGCACATCGGCTATGTGGAAATAGCCGATCTCTTCGCTATACCGGCTAATGGTCTCCAGGATGTGGCCTTCGGCTCGCTGCATGTGGTAGATATCGAAGAGGACCTTCAGATACGGGCTCCTGATCGTCCGTACAACGGTAAAAGCCAAATCCGAGTTGTCCAGGAAATAGCCCGGATGATCGTGCAGATTCAGCGGTTCCAGCAGCAG
>RFHZ01000962.1 GCA_003696125.1 Nitrospinota bacterium | reverse complement strand
ATGAGCCAGGCCATGATCACCTTTGACTCCCACCCCAAACCGAAGAGCATGGTCACCAGCGGGACCAGTGCAATGCGGGGAAGGGTGTTCAGGGCGATGATGTACGGTTCGAAGATCTTTGCTGCCATCGCGTTCCGGCCCAAAAGGAGTCCCACCACAAAGCCGGAAGAGACCCCGACGAGAAAGCCGAGGAACGTGTTCTGCAGGGTAACCAGGGTGCGGTCGAGCAGGGTGACCTGCACCTGGTCGGACATCAGGAAGAAAAAGCGCTGTACGATCTCCGAAGGGCGGCTGATAAAGAACGGGTCGAGGAAGGGGATGACGGTGCGGAACCAGTGGATGCGGGTAGAGATTTCCCAGAAGCCGACAAAGCCGATGAAAAGCAGAATGCGCCAGCACTGAATTTTGGTTCGCTCGCTCATCTTCCCTCCCTTAGACCCCGTTCTTGGCAAATTCTTCACCTAAACTGTGCCAGATTTCGCGGTACAGCTCGGCATACTCTGCCGTTTCCCGGATGGCGATGACGTCGCGTGGACGGGGGAGCGAGATGGTATGGATGGTCTTGATACGGCCGGGACGGCTCGTCATCACAATCACCCGGTCCGAGAGGCTGATCGCCTCATTCAGGTCGTGCGTGACAAAGAGCACGGTCTGTTGATGGAGACTCCAGAGTTTGAGTAAGGCCTGGTGTAAGCGGAGCTTGGTATGGGTATCGAGTGCCCCGAAGGGTTCATCCATGAGCAGGATTTCCGGCTCCATGATCAGGGTCCGCATCAGGGCGACTCGTTGCCGCATACCACCAGACAGGGTGGCAGGGAAGGCATGCTCAAACCCCTCCAGTTCGGCCAGCCGGATCATCTCAGCGACCTTCTGCTGGCGGACCGCCCGGGGGAGTCTCTTGTACTCCAGACCCAGAGCGATGTTTTCCGCTACCGTCCGCCAGGGGAATACGGTATCCTTCTGGAAGACATAACCGACTTCGGGAGAGATCCCCTGTGCCGGCCGGTCGTTGATCAGGATTTCTCCCCCAGAGGGTGGAATCAGGCCCGCTATCATGTTCAGAACGGTACTCTTTCCACAGCCACTGGGACCGATCAGGGCCACGAATTCCCGATCGTACACCTCGAAGCTCACTTCCTGGACTGCCGCAATCCTCCCCTGCTGGAAGGTTTTACTCAACTTGGATACCGCAATTCTCCGTTTTGTTTCCACCCGCTCCCCTCGATTCCTGCTTATCCAAACTTCTTCATCGCCTTCCGCACAAAGGTCATATCCACCACCGTTTCATAGGCGATCGGTTGTTTGGTCACCCGCGGCACCCAGACTTTCAAGCCGTTCTGGTAGTCCTCTGCCGCAATCAGGGTATCGTAATCCCATATCCCCTTGTAGTATTCGATTTCCCGGATAACATTGGCTTTTTTGAAGGTCGCCATGTACTTGGGACCGATAACCTCATAAATCGTCTCGCTATCGGCCGAGCGCAGCCACTGCATGGCGCGGTAGATGGCGTTGACGTACCCCTGCGTCTTCTCCGGCTCTTTTTCCACCGTCTCTTTGAGTACATACCCTACCGTTACCGGGATATTCCCTCCAAAGACCTTCTGCCAGACCTGGGCATCCCGGGCATCGTAGAGGAGTTTCCCATACCCCCCGTCTTCTGCGGTCCAGATCCAGATCGGTACCGCCATGATGGCATCAAACTTCCCTGCCTTCAGGCCTCCCAGCATGGTCGCACTCGAGCCACCACCGACCCATTGTACATGGTCGTTGACCGTTTTCCCGTCTGGCGTGCGGTACTGGGAGAGGACGTAGTTCCCATAGACCCAGGTTCCAGAACCGATACGCGTGGCAGCAATGATCAGGTTGCTTCCATCCTTGCGCTTCATGGTGGCCAGTTTTTCTACACTGGTCAGCCCGGCATCCCAAAGGTCTTTTCGCACCACGATGTTGGCGTAGGAGCAGCGCACATCGGTGGCATAGATCATCAGCGTCGGTTTCCCTTTGGCCGTGGCCTTGAGCACGTGCCCACTATCCCCCTGGGCAAAGAGGGCCTGACCAGCGGTTAAGGCCTGCACGACCCGGGCTCCTCCTCCTGGAACGATAAACTTGGCCTCCAGACCTTCTTCTGCCAGATACCCCTTCTCCTGCGCTACCATGTGGGGGGCATAGATGGCGGTATTGACGCTATGGGCAAGCGTGACTTTCTGTTTAGAAGCTCCATAGGCCTTTGCCTGGTGGAAAACTCCGAAGAGAGCCATTCCTCCCAGGCTCCCCCCCCAGGCACTCACCTGCCGCAAAAAGGCTCTGCGGGAAAGTCTCCTTCTTGTTGATTTCACCATCTCTTCTTTCCTCCCTTGCTAGTTAACCAGATGACGAGGACCGTACCCTTACATCACCAGGACCAAGAAAGACCACACCTCAGGAGGACCGGCCCGAATTCCTGACGGTGTCCAGGCTTGACCTTTTTCCTTTACCACCAGGAATAGATGAGAGGCTTTTGATGTCATAACAGGAGAGATATAGCACTACTCTCGTTATT
>RFHZ01000961.1 GCA_003696125.1 Nitrospinota bacterium | reverse complement strand
GGAGAGCCCTGCATGCAAAATGGACCGGCGATTTGCCCTCGCCCGCCTCGCTCAATAGAAATCCCTCTTTTGCAGAGCCTTTTTCCTCCCAGAAACTACCTGTTTCATCTTCGTGGCATCGCTTTTCTCCAGAGACGGCCTTGTGCTGTCTCATGACGATGGGTCCACCTGTACCTTATAGGAGCGACTCCAGTCGTGACCCTAGAAGAACGGCCATCAACGTCACGGTGGAAACCGCTCTTACACTGGAGACCTCCTGTGATCATGACAAAGCGCGGCCGCTTCCCTAATGAGACAGGCACCCTCCAGAAAAAAGTGCTTGCCGGTGGAGAACAGCCTGGACGCGGTCGCTTCCCGCGATTATCTTGTGGAGATCCTGGCCGCTTTGGCTTTGCTGTCGGTGCCCCTGGGGCGGTTCCTCCAGGATCTGCATCTCTGGTACGGCCAGGAGTTGGCCTATATCGATATGGCCGATGCACTCAGCATCATGCCCCAGAAGAAGAATCCGGGAATCTTGATGCAGGGGAACAGAGGCGAGGAGCCTATGTGCATCGTCTGATCAGTCGTTAGTCTCTCCTCCTGGGGCCGTAGACCCAGGAGCACTCCCTGCCCCCTTGATCCCCTCCCACATCCCTGTACCCCAGGCAGAAGCGGTCTGTCGAGCAGAGGAGCCCCTGTTGAAGGGCAACAATCGGTATGTGCCTGCCCCATCGCGGCGTAGTTCACACCGAGAGCCCTGCCCCTGGATGTCACATGTCAAGGGCTGACCCTTTTCATCTGGCCGACGAATCCTGAGTCGCCCCGGTTCTGCTGTGATAATCGCACCAGTCTGGAGCTCTCTTCCATAACGAGTAAGTACATGCAAACAGACTGATGCCTGCTGTCTAGCGGCAAACTTGACGAGACGCAGAATTCCACAATGCTGTATCCCTCGAACGATTGCTAATTCGCCAAAATCCTTGTCTAAGGTTATCAGGATTCGTCCCTCCGCATAGGCATGCGCAAGCATCTCTTCATCTCCTGGATCTTCAGGCCAATCCCCGGCCCAAACGACGTCATGGCCAGCCACCTCAAGTTCTTTACATACTCCACCCCAGACGCAGGTGTCCAAAAGGATCTTCATACTTTGGACTCCAGGAGAAGCGGTTCAATCCGCTCATGCGCCACCAGCTTGTAAGCATAGATAAGGCAGGCGAGAATATCTTCCCGCTCCAGCCAGGGATAGCCTGCTAGAATCGTCTCGATCGTATCCCCAGCCGCCAGCATACCCAAGACATGCTCCACAGCGAGACGACGTCCCCGAATAATCGGTTTCCCACCAAAGATCTTCGGATTCACCGTGATCCTTTCCAACAGTTTTTTCTCGTCCACAGTTTTCCTCCCCAGAAACCTCTTGAGTCTTGTTTACTCCTTGGTCTATTTTAACCCTTTGGCTAGGGTCACATGTCAAGGGCTGACCCTGGTTATCTAAGGAGCTTCCGCATCACCGCCAGGGTAGTCTCGATATCCTGGGAGGAGATGTTGAGATGGGTGACGGCCCGAATCCGGTTCTTCCCCAGAGCGATCATCCGTATCCCCTCCTTGCGCAGCCGCTCGATGAGCTCTGGAACACTCAATCTGGCCTGGGGAGTGAGGGAAAAGAAGAGGATATTGGTCTCCACCTCCTCCGGCCGGATCGCTATCCCGGGGATCTCGGCCAGCCCTTCGGCCAGCCGACGGGCATGGGCATGGTCTTCGGCCAGCCGCTCGACATGATGATCGAGGGCGTACACACCACCGGCAGCGATGATCCCTGCCTGACGCATCGCGCCCCCGAAGAGGTGCTTATAGCGTCTCGCCTCCCGGATAAACTCCGCAGAGCCGGCCAGCACCGACCCGACCGGGGCCCCTAACCCCTTGGATAAACAGAGGCAGACCGAGTCAAAGGGTGCCGCATAACGGGCAGCCGGGATCCCGGTCGCCACCACCGCATTCATCAGGCGGGCTCCATCCAGGTGTAAGGCCAGGCCATGCTTGCGGGCAACGGCACAGACGGCCTCCATCTTCTCCAGCGGCCAGATCGATCCCCCGCCCATGTTGTGCGTATTCTCCAGCGACACCAGGCGGGTGCGGGGAAAGTGGGGATCATCCGGCCTGATCGCCTCCTCCACCTCTTCTGGACCAAAGATCCCGCGTTCCCCCTCCACCGGATAGATCATCACACCGGAAAGGAAGGCCGGGCCTCCGGCCTCAAAATGGATCGGATGGGAGGTCTTCTCCATGATCACCTCATCACCCGGTTTGGTATGCACCTTAAAGGCGATCTCGTTGGACATGGTGCTGGAGGGGAGAAACAGGGCCGCCTCCTTGCCCAACAGGTCGGCCACCTTCTCCTGCAACAGATTTACGGTCGGGTCCTCATTCCGCTGCTCATCCCCCACCGGTGCTTCGGCCATAAAGCGCCGCATCTCCGGGGTGGGAAGGGTTGCAGTATCGCTGGAGAGATCGATCAATCTGTCCTGCATACAAAGATCTCCTTTCCTGGAAAAAATATGACGATTCATCCTAGAGAAAGCATACCACCTCGGAAGCGACCTTGTCCACTCCCTTTCTCCATCTATGACCAGTCTCTGTTCCCCGGGTTAGACGGTCTTGACACCCCAAAAAAGTTCATCTAAACTGGGGAGCCAAAGTCAAGAGGTTCTGTTCCCTAACAACGAGTGCATCTCTGACCAGAAAAGGTGATCCGTATCATGCATATCCCGGTGATCGACCTGTCACACCGTATCGACGAATCCCTTCCTTTCTACCCGGGTGATCCTCGCCCGGAGATCAGGGAGTTTGCCCGTATCGACCGGGATGGGTTCTGTGTGCACCAACTGCATCTCGGTACCCATACCGGCACCCATATCGATGCCCCCAGCCATTTCATTCCTGCAGGACGAACCATCGAGCAGCTCGAGCTGGATCGCTTTATAGGACCGGCAGTGGTCATCGATTGTACAGACAAAGGGACACGGGAGGCGATCACGCTGGAAGACATCACCCGGCATTCCGGGTCGATAGGCGCTGGAGACATCGTTCTCTTCTATACCGGCTGGGATCGAAAACTCCACTCCCCCCGGTACGCCGATCACCCCTATCTGCTCCCCGAGGGGGCGGAATGGCTGGTGGAACAGGGGGTAAAGGTGGTCGGTATCGATGCGTTAAACATCGATCCTACCTGGACCAATCACTTCCCGGTGCACGATATCCTGCTGGGAAAGGAAGTGCTCATCGTGGAAAATCTCACCAACCTGGATCGCATTAAAGACTCCCGTCCTCTGGTCATGCTGCTCCCCTTACCCCTGGCCGGTTGTGATGGATCCCCGATTCGGGCCGTGGCCCTGCCAGAAGGATGGACCGGGCAATAACCGGGGCAGCCCCTGCCCCAATAGAGGAGAGGGACACAGAGTAAAGGATCGTGTGGAGAAGTTTAGGGAGGAGGATACCATGCAGGCGGTTCGGTTATTTGAGCAGCGGTTATCGCGCCGGTATTTTCTGCAAAGGGCCGGTGCTGTCCTGGCGACAACGGCTTTCGGTGGATTGCACCTCCCCACCTATTCCGTGGCCCAGACGCGCAAATTCCAGGGGGAGAGCCTGAATATCCTGACCTGGGCAGATCATGGAGAAGAGAAGGTCCTGGGTCCCTTCAAGGAAAAATATGGGGTGCGGATCAACGTCAAGGAGTACGAGATCTCGGGCGTGGCTATCGCCCAGCTCCAGCAGTCTCGTCCAGGCGATTGGGATGTCCTGGTCATCGACGACGCCGATATCCCCCGGGTGGTCGAAATGGGACTGATCCAGCCGCTGGACAAGACCCGCTTCGATCTCTCAGGCTTCTGGCCAGAGTACCAGAAGCTTTCCACCGTGTACCGGGGAGAGACGATGTACGCCATCCCTACGAAATTCGGGTACCAGTGCCTGGCCTATAACACCGAGAAGGTAGATCCCAAGGATCTGGAGTCGTACGCCATCCTGTGGAGCGATAAATACTCGGGGAAGATCGGGGTGTACGACTACTTTCTCCAGATCATAGAGATGCTGGGCCTGTACCTGGGCATCAAGCCGGGTCCCATGTCCGACACCGACCTGAACCGGGTCAAAGAGCTGCTCCTCAAAATCAAGAAACACACCTCGGTCATCGGGGATGTCCCCACAGTCCAGCAGGCGCTACTCAACGAAAGTGCTTATATCATCGCCGGTGGTGCAGAATACGCCGTGGCCGGATTGATGGCTGATGGGCATCCGGTGGACTGGACCATGCCTAAAGAAGGAGCCATCCGCTGGAACGAAACGGTAACCATCGTAGCCCACACCCGCAAGAAAGCCCTGGCCGAACATCTCCTCCAGTACTACATCTCCCCGGAAGGCCAGGCCCGTCTGGCCACGGCAGAGGCCTACTGGGGAATGCCGACCAATCAGAAGGCCGGGGAGATTCTCACCGACAAACAGAAACGGATTCTCCGCTGGGAACATCAACCGGCCTACCTGGCCCGCTCCCTCAACAAGGTGGCGGTGAGTTCGGAAGAGGAGAGGAAGTGGGAGGATGGGTGGCGAGAGTTCTTGCAGGCCTAAGC
>RFHZ01000960.1 GCA_003696125.1 Nitrospinota bacterium | reverse complement strand
GCCATGGCAGCAGGGAAGTTCCGCCAGGAGATCGTACCGGTCAAGGTTCCCCAACCACGGGGAGAAGCGATCGAGGTGACAGAAGATGAAGGTCCCCGTCCCGACACCTCCCTGGAGAAGCTGGCCCGGCTGAAACCGGTCATGCCGGATGGGGTGGTGACCGCAGGCAATGCCAGCAGCCAGAACGATGCCGCCGCCGTCTGCCTGGTGGTGGCCGAGGAAAAGGCCAAGGAGTGGGGACTCAAGCCGATGGCCTACCTGAAGGGATGGGCAGCCGCGGGTGTGCACCCGGCCTATATGGGGATGGGACCGGTCCCGGCTGTCCAGAAGCTCCTGGCCCGCACCGGTCTCTCCTGGGACGACCTGGACCTGATCGAGCTGAACGAAGCCTTTGCCGTGCAGGTCCTGGCCGTCATACGGGAATGGGGACTCCCGGATGAAGAGAAACTCAACGTCAACGGCTCCGGTATCTCCCTCGGCCACCCCATCGGTGCCACCGGTGCCCGCATCCTGACTACCCTCTTATACGAGATGGAGCGACGCGATGCGCGCTACGGCCTGGAAACGATGTGTGTGGGTGGGGGACAGGGCCTTGCCGCCATCTTTGAAAGGAGGTGACCCGCTATCCGGCAGAGCACTTTTCGCGGTAACGGCTGCGTGAAGAACAGACCTGGAGAGAAAGGAGGTGGGCAGTCCTAAATTTACCTGCATACTGCGTGTGTCGGTAGAAAGGAGGAAAAGAGTATGCTGGTTGACAAATCCCGTTGTGTTGGCTGTGGAAACTGTGTTCCCCTCTGCCCGATGGGAGCCATCTCTATCGGACCGGATAAACGGGCCGACATTAACCAGGATGAGTGCGTGGAGTGTGGGGTGTGTGAGCGGGTACTGCGCAAGGAAGGGCTCAGTCCCACCCCGATACGTCTGATCCGGAAGTTCTTAACCCTCCTCCACCTGCGCTATATGCCCCCCCTGGATGTCTGCCCGACCAATGCCCTGGTCAAGCCGGAACTCGAGTGGCCTCGTATCCTGCGACGCGAGTTCAGCGATCCCCTGGAGAAGCACTCTACCACCGGTATGGGTGGACGCGGTACCGAAGAGATCAAGACCAACGATGTCACCGGTCGCTTACAAGAGGGTGAAGTCGGATTCGTGGTCGAGTTGGGACGACCAGGCATCGGCGCCCGGTTCTGGGAAATCGAGCGCATGGCCATGGCCCTGGCCAAGCTGGGGGTCACCTTCCAAAAGGGGAATCCCCTCACCTATCTCATGAGCGATCCGAGTACCGGCAAGCTCAAAGAAGAAGTGCTCAACGAGAAGGTCCTCTCCGCCATCATCGAGCTGAAGACGACCATGGACAAGATTCCAGAGGTGTTGCAGACCATCCAGCAGGTGGAAAAGGAGATCACCACGGTGGTGAGCGTGGGCATCGCCAGCAAGTGCCGGCCAGACGGCTCCGTGCCGCATGAGGAATGGGTACAGAAGGCCGGTTTTTCCCTCTCCATCAATGGAAAAACCAATCTGGGATTCGGTCGCGCCACCAACGTTGCCGGGTAAAGGAGGGGAGTCATGACCAATACGCTACACCGACAGGGAACACCGGAGAGCTTGAAACGGGACTATGTGGTCTTTGCCACCATTGCCAAGGGATATAACGACCAGGGGGCAGAGGAGAAGAAGCGACGCTTCCTGCAGATGGCGTTTAAATATCGACCGGTGAATACCGCCGTTATCCGCGAACCGGAAATCGTCAACACCGGGGAAAAATGGGTCTGGAGCCAACTGGCCGCTCCCACCATGGACCCTGCCCAGGCGCTGGAGAAGTTTACCGGCTCGGTTCATGCCACGGCGACCTTTGATGACCTGGAGGCGGTGAAAAAGTTTGTTGCCGAGCTGAAAGAGGCGGACCTGGGCATCTCGGTCAACATCAGCGGACCCCTTGACGAAGTGGCTCAGTGCTGCCGGGCCCTCGGCTTTCAACGACACAGCGTCGAACACTCACTCGGGATCTTTGGGAGGAAGGAACTCCTCCCCTCCCGCCAGATACTCGAGATCAATACCATGTGCGGACATGGCATGGTCTCCTTTAACTTCATTACCAGGATCATCGACTACATCAAATTGGGGTTGCTTACCCCAGAGCAGGGGGCGGCCTATCTGGCCCGACCCTGCACCTGTGGGGCATTCAATACGCGACGGGCAGTCGAGCTGCTGGAAAAGGCGCGACTGCGTTCTTGAACAGAGCGTAAACATCTAACAGAGGAGGGATGCCCATGCCAAAGCGATTCTTCTGTATCGGTTGTAGTCTTATTCTCATCCTTTTCCTTGCCTGGACTCCTGGGGCGCTGGCCAAGGAGCAGAAGGGAACCCTGGTGGTAGCCCTGGATACGCTGGGAGCCCAGACCATGGACCCGATCCTGGAGACCAGAGCCCCGCATGCCCATTATCAGGCCCCCATATTCGATGCCCTGGTCGGCTTTAATTACGAAAAAGGAGGCATCGGCCCGGGGGTGGCGGAGAGCTGGGAGTTGGGAGAAGACGGGGCCAGTTGGATCTTCCACCTGCGCAAGGGCCTGCGCTGGCACAACGGCGATCCCCTGACCGCTCATGACGTGAAGTTCAGCCTGGAGCGCACCATGTCTCCAGAATCAGTGGCCTCACGCGCCTCTGCCCTGCGACGCAATGTCAAGCGCATAGAGG
>RFHZ01000959.1 GCA_003696125.1 Nitrospinota bacterium | reverse complement strand
GAGTACTGGAGGGCAAAGAAGACTGAAACCACCCCGGCCAGGGCTCCCCCCAGGCCGGCCGTAATCAGATAGACGAGCCGGGGGTTGACGCCCATCAACTCCACCCCTTCCCGATCCTGGGCCACGGCACGAATCGCTGTACCGACAAAGGTGCGGGTGAGGAAGAGGTAAAGCAGGGCCAGGGTCACCAGGGCCCCCCCAAAGGTGATCAGTTGCACGGCACTGATGAAGAGGCCCCCGATCTGGAGACGGGGCAGGCTGACGTACAGCGTGCGGTAATCGGCCCCCCACAGCACCAGGGCCAGATTCTCCAGGAAGACGAGTAACCCTCCGGTCGCCAGCAACTGATTCACCCCGGGTCGATCCAGGATCGGATCGATGATCAACTGGTGCACCACCATGCCCAGCAGGGCCAGACTCACCACCGCCACCAGGGCAGAGATGCCGAGAGGCACCCCTCCGAAAGTGGTGAGCAGGTAGATGATGTACATGCCGAGCATGACCAGGTCTCCGTAGGCCAGGAAGGCGATACGGACCACACCGAACAGGAGGTTGAGTCCCAAAGCCAGCAGGGCGTATACCCCTCCTAACAACACCCCATTAACCGCTGCCTGCGTCAACAACTGTACACTGAACATATCGTCTCGTCTCTCACGCTATAAGCCGATATACGCCTTTCTCACATAGGGATCTTCCAGCAGATCTGCTCCAGAGCCCTGCAGCCGAATGCGTCCCACCTCTAGCAGATAAGCCCGGTCTGCCAGCTCCAGGGCATGCCGCACATTCTGTTCCACGATCAGGAGCGTGTACCCCTCTGCCTTGATCTGCTGGATAAACTCAAAGATGCGGAGGACCATGATCGGGGCCAGGCCAGAGGAGGGTTCATCCAGCAGGATCAGCTTGGGTCGCGACATGAGACCGCGACCGATGGCGAGCATCTGCTGCTCCCCTCCACTCAGCGTTCCGGCCCGCTGGTTACGACGCTCCTGCAACACCGGAAACAGCCGGTACACCTGCTCCAGGGTCTCGGCAAAGTGTTGTCGGGCCGTCCGGGTATAGGCCCCCATCTTCAGATTCTCATACACGGTGAGGCGGGGAAAGAGGTGACGCCCTTCCGGGACATGAACCATACCCAGGCTCACCATCTGATACGCCCTGCGCCCGGTAACCTGTTGCCCTAAAAAGGAGATCTTTCCCGCCAGGGGACGCAGGACCCCTGAAATGGCCCGCACCAGCGTGGTCTTCCCTGCTCCGTTCGGGCCGACCACCACCACCACCTCTCCGGGCTGGATGGAGAGGGAGATGTCCCAGAGCACATGGAACTTCCCATAAGCCGCATGCAGATTCTCAACCTGAAGCATGACCCTTTCCTCAACTCGCCAGAAATCGCTCCCCCAGATAAGCATCGATCACCTGGGGATTGTTCGCCACCTCCTGGGGACTCCCCTCCGCGATCTTTTCCCCGTGATGGAGCACCATGACACGATCGACCACCCGCATCAACGCGCTCATGATGTGTTCCACCCATACGATGGTGATCCCCAACTCATCCCGAATCCGCTTCAACATCTCGGTCGCTTCCGCCATCTCGCTGTGGTGTAAACCGCCCAGCGCCTCATCCACCAGCAACAGGCGGGGTTCAGTGGCCAGGGCCCGGGCGATCTCCAGCCGTTTCAGATCGACTACGGTCAACTCATCCGGCCACATCTTGCCATCGATGGGGAGTCCCACCATCTGGAGATAGTGTTCCGCCCTGGCGCGGGCTTCCTCAGGAGAAAGGGTCCTCTTCTTGCCAAAGGCTGCCCCCAGCATCACGTTTTCCACCGTGGTCAAAACCTTAAAGGGCCGGGGGATCTGGAAGGTCCGCGCGATGCCTCTTTGGCAGATGGCATTGGGGAGGAGATGGGTGATCTCCTCTCCCTGCAGGAGCACCCTGCCGGCCGTGGCCGGCAAGGTGCCGGAGATGACGTTGAACAGGGTCGTCTTCCCCGAGCCGTTCGGGCCGATCAGGCCGACGATCTCCCCTTCCGAGACGGTGAAAGAGACCTCCCGTAAGGCCACAAATCCTCCAAAACGCTTGGTAATCCGCTCTACCTGCAGCACAGGCTCCTATCCTCTCTTCGTTGACCGAGAACGGGTAGGGACACAGCAACGCCGTGCCCCTACCAGACGGTCGGTGACCTCTGTGTATCTCCCTACCCACCGTAAGGCGAATCAGGGGGAAGGGGGAGGATCGGCTCGGCCGTCTTCAGGGCCGGTGGCCAGACGATCTCCACCTTTCCGTTGATCCACTGCATGAGCACCGGGTAGGCCCGCAGGTTCTGTCCCGCCATCTCATGACCAGGAGGAGCGAACTTCACCCCGTAACCGCCCGGGGTTCCTCCCTCCGGGATATCCGTTTCCAGCGCGGCCTGGCGAATAGCATCCGGAGTCACACCCCCGTATTTCTGGATGGCGCGGGGCAGTACATCGTTGAGGAAAATCCAGGTGTGGTTAAAGCCCATGGTGGCGTGTGCCGCTGGACTCGATTCCCCAAACTCTTT
>RFHZ01000958.1 GCA_003696125.1 Nitrospinota bacterium | reverse complement strand
TGCACGGTCAGATAGGGGAAGACGCGGCGACGTTCGAGCACATGGGAGAGACCCCGCGCCACGATCTGATGGGTGGGGAGATTGGTAATCGGTTCTCCCCGAAATTGTATGGTTCCCCGTTTCGCCTTCAACAGGCCGGAGACGGTATTGAGCAGGGTGCTCTTGCCGGCTCCGTTGGGGCCGAGCAGGCAGACGATCTCCCCTGGATGCACCTGCAGGGAGACCCCCCAGAGGACCTGAAAATCGTCGTACAGTACTTCCAGATCAGTGACCTTGAGCATACGCCTTTCCCAGATACGATTCGATGACGTGTGGATCCCGGCTGACTTCACCCGGGGTCCCTTCGGCGATCTTCCTTCCCAGGTGCAGGGCGATGATCCGATCCGAGAGGGACATGATGACCCGCATGTTGTGTTCGATGATGAGGAGGGTGACCCCTTCGCGACGAAGCTTCTCGATGAGGGCGATCAGCCCGGGTATCGTCTTCTGGTCAACACCACCGGTGACCTCATCGAGCAGGAGGAGTTTGGGTCTGGTGGCCATGGCACGGGCCATCTCCAGCCGTTTCCGCTGCCCGGTGCTCAGGCCCTTGGCCAGCACGTGCATGCGATCCTCCAGCCCGACAAAGGCCAGGAGTTGCTCCGCCTCCCTGCGCGCTTCCTGGATCGTGCCGGCTCGTGGCAAGGCCCCGACCATGACGTTCTCCAGTACCGTCATCTGGAGAAAGGGACGCAGCTTCTGAAAGGTTCGACCGATGCCCCGCTGGTTGATCTGATCAGGACGGAGCCGGCTGATCTCCTTTCCCTGGAAAAAGACCTTGCCCCGATCCGGCGTATAGTAGCCGGTAATCACATCGAAGAGGGTCGATTTCCCCGCACCGTTCGGACCGATGACCCCCACCACCTCTCCTTCCGCAACCTGGAAAGAGATGTCGTTGTTGGCCACCAGTCCACCGAATCGCTTGGTGATATGTTGCACATCGAGCAGTATCATTCTCTCCCTTCTATCCCTGTCGCTTGTACCGTATCCCCTTGCGAGCCAATCCGATCAGGCCTTCTGGCTGGAAGACGGAAATCAGCATGATCAGGGCACCATAGACCACCAGATCCACTGCCGTGCCTCCCCCGCCCAGGTAGATCCGGGTTCCCTCGGAGAGGGGGATGAGCACGGCTACTCCCAGGAGCGGACCCCAGAGGTTTCCCACCCCTCCCAGGACGGTGATCAGGCAGACCAGGATAGAGAGTTGCAGCGGCAGCACACTGTCCGGATCGATATAGAGGACGTACTGGGCGTAAAAGGTTCCACCGATGGCGGTGAAAAAGGCAGAAAGGGCGATGGCGATCAGCTTATACTTGGTGATGTGGATTCCCAGGCTCTTGGCCGCTTCCGGATCCTCTTTGATCGCCCGGAAGTAGTAACCGAGTCGGGATCGCTCCACCAGATACGTGGTCAGGAAAGCGGTCACGGCAAAACCCAGGCTGATGTAGTAGTAGGGGAGCTTGCTCTTGTGAAACTCCATGTACAGAAAGGAATCGGGCAGGATCGGGACAAAGAGACCGGTCGCCCCTCCGATCCAGTCCCAGTTGATGGCAATGGTCTGCACGATCTCCCCGATGGCAATGGTGGCAATGGCAAAGTAGTGTCCCCCCAGGCGGAAGCAGGGAAACCCGATGATCAGGGAGACGAGCACGGCTACGCCGGCACCGGCAAACATCCCGATCCAGGGGGTGAGACCGAGTCGCTGCAGCAGGAGGGTTGAGGTATAGGCGCCGATACCGAAGAAGACCGCATTGCCCAGGGAGATCTGCCCACAGTACCCGGCCAGGATATTCCAGGCCTGGGCCAGCATGCCGTAGAGGAAGATCATGATCATCAGGTGGCGGGGAAAGGGGAGGGTAAAAAAGGCCGGATAGCTCAGGAGAAAGGCGAGCAGCAGGGCCAAAAGCATCCACTGGAAGGATCGTGTCTTCGTCATCATGGATCAGAACTTTCCCATCAAACCTTGCGGCCGGAGGAAGACGACCAGCAGGTAGATGCAAAAGACCACCACATATTTGAACGCCGGGGCGATGAAAAAGCCTCCCAAGACCTCGGCCACCCCGATGATCAGACCTGCCACCAGCGCGCCCAGGATGCTGCCGAATCCTCCCAACGCCACGGTCACATACGCGATAAGGGCAAAGATGAAGCCGACGTCCGGGTAGACGTAGAAGAAGTTGGCCAGGAGGGTGCCGGCCACGCCGACGCATGCTCCCCCGATCCCCCAGCCCAGGGCAAACATCCGCTC
>RFHZ01000100.1 GCA_003696125.1 Nitrospinota bacterium | reverse complement strand
ATAGCGACATCGTGCGATCTCTCTGGCGCTGCTGGCCGCATCGATGCCGGCGACATGCCTGGTGCTCCCTACAGTCAGGCCAGATGCTGTCGTTGGACCCTAAGCCTCAACCCACTCTACGGACGATAACACTGTTAAACGGTCGGTGCGATATTTTGGTTGAGGCGGAATAAGTTTGTGGGATCGTACGTGTTTTTCAGCGCCACCAGCCGTGCATAGTTCGCACCGTATGCCGACCGCACGAGCGCATCCCCTTCCTCCCCCAGCCCGGCAAAATTGACGTAGAGCCCGCCGGGGGAGTAGGGGGTCATCGCCGCCAGGAAGTCACGAGCATAGGTGATAACCTCTGCAGTATCCTGGGGATTGTTCCAGATGGCATCGACGCTCAAGAGATAGGGCGCGTCGCGACCCATGAAGGCCGTTTCCTCTGGACCAACACGGCTCATGGCACCTCCGTTATGCCAAAGCACCACCAGTACCATCGGCTGTGGAGGATTGGAAGCCTGAGGGATGATCGCGTCAATCGTGGCGTCATTCAGGTCGTTTAAGTAGCGTGACTTAAAGTAGTAAAGCTGCTCTCCCTTGGGAAAGAAGGGGTCAAATGCACTTTGCAGAACCGTCCAGGGGATCGGTCCACTCAAGTCCACCAGCGGTGTGCCCAATTCCCGCAGGGGTTGGACGACCCGTTCCCCTTCGTCTGCAGGACCACTATAGACGGCAGCAGGAATGACGACGCGTTTGCCGTGGGCCTCTTCGGGGAAATCCGAAACAGGGGGAACGGTCCAGAACAACGCTTGCGAAGAGAGCTCTTCGGGAGCCGACGCCATGAAATCACGCCAGGCAGGGAGCACCTCTTTGGCCGTTTCTACCGGATACCAGGGAGCGCACAATGTCACCATCGGGCCGACAGGGTGGAGACGGTACACAAACGAGGTCACCACCCCGAAATTGCCACCACCTCCTCGGATGCCCCAAAACAGGTCGGCGTTTTGGGTCGCGCTGGCGGTGTGAAACTGACCGTCCGCGGTGACAATATCCACCGACAACACATTGTCGATGCTCAAGCCGTGTTTCCTGCGCAGCCACCCCAGTCCACCGCCCAGCGTCAACCCTGCAATCCCTGTGGTGGAAACGACACCGCCCGGCGTGGCTAAACCGAAGACTTGCGTTTCCCGGTCCACATCGCCCCAGGTCGCGCCACCTTGCGCATACACTGTCCGGGACTCGGGATCCACCCGAATCCCTTTCATCAGTGACAGGTCAATCATGATGCCACCATCACAGGAGGCGGTACCGGCCACGTTATGACCGCCCCCTCTCACTGCGACCACCAGATGATGGGTACGGGCAAAATTGACGGCGTCAATCACATCGGCCACGCCGGTACACCGGGCAATAAGGGCAGGGTGTTTGTCGTGCATGCCGTTCCAAAGCAGACGGGCCTCATCATACCCCGCATCGCTTGGTGTAAGCACTTCGCCACGCAAACATGTCTTGAATGCTTCAACGGTTGCCGTTTCAAGGATGGTTTCCCCACCCATGTGTAGCGCTACTTGCAGGTCTGCCATAATTTTTCTCCTTCTTGTCTGCCTGCTTGTCCTCCTGCTAGGGTGAATTCCAGTGTGAGAACCAGGCGATACCCCGGGATGCGATACTCAGCGACGACGTCCTCTCGACCCCGCTTGGGGCGCAATGCGGACAGGCTACCGCCGTGGACGGCACCCATGCTATGGTACCGGACACGTTATCTCAGGCAATTTCGATGCCAATGATGGGAAGGCAGGAAAAAACAGGAAGGAGAAAGGACAGGAGGAGCCCTGACAAAGGCCCCCAACGACTACCTGAGGGAGAGAAGAGGGGGTGATCACCTGACAGCAAGACTACCACTGTCAAGAAACAAAGCACTTTTCCAGATTTATACCGTTAAGATATTAAACGCTTATCTTCTTGCCCGTCTGAGGAGATGGAGAGAAGCTGCGTAACCGAAAGCTCATTTTTTCGTAGTGACAGGCATCTCACGCTGCCCTTCCCACAGCGGGCACATATGCACCGCCTCAGCATCGCCGCTTTCGCACAGTGCCCACAAGGCAGGCGTGACCTTCCTGTCACGCATGTGTTTATGGACGTAAGGACAAAAAGTGGGGCGCACCCCGGCCAGAATATCATCGATAATCGCTTCGAGGGTGCTGGGATTGGTGTCCGTTTCGTAGTTTTCCCCAAATACCCTCCTGTGCAATCGCTCTAAATCCAGGAAGAGACCGAGCAGGATGACCGTGACGCGACTGACGTACTGAGCATAGTACAGGCCGCGTTCGTAGTCCTGCGTCACATAGAGCAATTGCCTTTGCTGACGGGCCAACCGGACAAACCACAGGTTGACCAGATAGCCTAAAGCGGCCAGAAGCAGGCCTATCCCCCATAGCATGGTTCCAGAAACGCCAGCGACCTGCGCAACCGTCACACCACCTGCGGCCCCAACAGTCATCGTGGGCAACGACTTAAGAAAGTCTTGCGCCTTGCTCCCGAAGCTCAGGCTCTCTTTCACCGATTCCAGATAGGCGGCACGTAACTTTTCATTCTCTTCAAAGTTCAGGGTGCGACCCTTGTAGGCAGTGTCCAGGCTCCGCAGGCTGGATTTCATGGTGGCGATGGCACTCGGCACATAACTCTTTTCTTCACTGCTGCCCTGCATCTGCGCTTGCTCTTCAATCTGCTTCAGGGCATCCTCGACGTACGTCGCCATGGTCTTCGATGACTCGTCATTAGAAAACCTGCCGGTCATCGCCCAAACCATGCGGACAGCGGTTACCGTAGGGAGTAGCGTGGTTTTTGCCATCAGGGTCTCCTCTTCCCACGGCCAAAGCAGGCCTGAACCACCACAGGCAGCTATTGAGGCTGCATCCCCCTGTTTTACCGGGCTCGGCCCCCTTAACGGTGCTGAACTGCTATCTGTCGCGCGCTTATCCCGTACTTCTTCATCTTCTGCCAGAGCGTGGCTCGACTGATCCCCAGCGCTTTTGCCGTTTGGGTCTGATTCCCATGGTGTTTATAGAGGACCGCCAGGATATGCGTCTTCTCCAGCTCCGCTAACGTCATGCTCCCCGGCGGACGGGATACGTTGGCGCCTTCTTGTCGTAAAAGCTCTGGAGGAAGCGCTTCCGGAAGCAACCACTCTGAGCGACTGAAGATGACGGCCCGCTCGATGACGTTCTGCAGTTCCCGCACATTCCCCGGCCAACTATGGTGCAGCAGGATGGTCATCGCCTCTGCCGAGACACCGCGCATCGGCTTTCCCACCTGCTGGCTGAAGTGCTGCACAAAGTAGGGTGCCAGCACCAGGATATCCTCCTGTCGTTCGCGCAAGGGGGGAAGGGTCAGCACCACGCCGTTGAAACGATAGTAGAGGTCGGCACGAAAATCCCCTTGTGCGACAAGCGTTTTCAGATCCTGATTGGTGGCGGTCAGGATACGTACGTCGATCGAGGTAGGAGTGGTGCTGCCGATGCGCCGAATCATGCGTTCCTGCAGGACACGCAGGAGCTTCATTTGCAGCGCAACCGGCATCACCCCGATTTCATCCAGAAAGATGGTCCCTCCCTGCCCTTCCTCGAACAGTCCCCGCTTCAGGACCAGGGACCCGGTAAAGGCACCCTTTACATGACCAAAAAGTTCATTCTCCAGGAGGGTTTCGGCGAGGGCTCCACAGTCGATAGGAATAAAGGGACCTGAAGCCCGATCACTCCAGGCATGTATCGCCCGGGCCAGCAACTCCTTGCCGGTACCACTCTCCCCCTGAATCAGGACATTCGCGGAGGTTTGCGCCACCAGGGATGCTGCTTCCAGCACCGCGAGCATCTTGGGACTGGTGACGATAATACCCTGCGCGCGGTACCGGTGTGATGGTGACTCCGGCAGGGCAAGGCTTGTCGTCCGGGGCTTCTGCCGTTGCACCGCCTGCCGGATCGTGTCCCGTAGCTTTTGCCGGCTCACCGGTTTGGTCAGATAATCGCATGCCCCCAATCTCATCGCCTCGACAGCCGAATCGATACTGCCAGAGGTGGCCAAAAGGATCACGGCGGTATGGGGTGCATGCACTCTTGATGCCTTTAAAAGGCCGAGATCCCCTTCTCCATCCAGGCTGCGCTCGGTAATCACTACATCGTACCGCTGCTGTTCCAGCTTTTGGATCGCTTCGCCCGGACTCGTGGCCTCATCGACCTGATATCCCTCACGGGTCAGCCACTGCACCAGCATGGATCGCTCAACACAGGCGTTATCAACAACAAGGAGGGATGCACTTCTGGGATTCCTTGATTCCATCTTCATCTCCTCCCTTATCTGGCTTGTTTTGGTTGCTCTTCCTGGATTGCACCAGGAAAAACCCAATAGCGACAGCGTCTCGTATGTAGGAGAGAAAGAGGCTCAGAGGGAGAAGAGAAGAGACATATGTGTTGGAGCGTCGTTTTCGAGGGATACAGACGAGACTCTTATTTTCTAACTATACCCGATGGGAAACAGGGAAGCAACCGGAAAATGGAAGAGAGGGGATGAACGGTATGCCAGCCGTCATTCCTTTTGCTGCGCAAGCACTCCCCTTTTTTGCCTCTCCGGGCGTGTGATGACGTAGAGACCGGTGGCAACCAGCACTGCCCCTAAGAGGAGGTTTCTGCTCAGCGGCTCTCCCAGGAGGAGGGCCCCCAGGGCCACGCCGAAAAGCGGGGTACTCATGAAAAAGGAAGAGACCCAGGAAGGGGCATAATCACGGATCAAGACGGTCCAGGTGAGATAACAGAAGCCGGCCACGATCAGCCCTTGATAGAGGATGGCCAGGAGAACAGGCCAGGAAAAGGGTCCTGTGGGACCGTTTTCCCACCAGAGACTCAACAGGAAGAAGAGGGGCACACCGAGAAAACATTGCCAGAGAACAATGCGGATGGGGGCGATGGTACGGGCGATCCGGGTGATATAGATGGTCTGGGCACCCAAGAGGAAAGCAGAGAGGAGGATGGCCCCATCACCGAGCATGACCCCGCTCATCTGCAACTTTTCGGAAAAGACAGCCACGATTCCTCCAAAGGCCAATAGCATGCCCCCGGTTTTGCGCAGTGTCAGTTGCTCGGTGTGGAGGAAATAGTGAGCCAGGAGCGCAACAAAGAAGGGATAGACGTAGAACAGGACCGAAGCCCGCGTGGCCAGGGTGTAGAATACCCCGATATTCATGATCCCGATCTGGAGAACGAAGAGGAGGGTGTTGATCAGGTGAGGAATAAGCTCCTGGCGGGTAATCCTGATAGGGACCCGTTGTCCCAAGGCCCAGCAGAGAAGCGCTCCCCCACCAAAGAGGAAGCGGAGACCGGCCAGAGCCAGGGGAGGCAGAGCGGCTAAGGCCACTTTGATGGAGACGATGTTGCCGCCCCAGAGCAGGCAGAGCAGGAGTACCAGCATGACGACACGGAGATGCGGTTCCTTGTAAATACCTCTCCCCCTTCTCCCAGTGTTCTAATGCGTACCGAGTAGCAAATCTTTTATGCCCGGTTTGGTGGTCAGGTGTGCTTCGTTGCAGGAAATGAACCGATCACTCTGTTTTCGAAGCATCCCGCCAGATCAAGCGTTGTCCCCATACCGAGATATGCTTCCCTAACTCGAGCGGAATATCCTTCTGGGCCCGGATAACGGCTATGATCCCGAGTCCCAGCAACAGCAGGTTCGGTAACCAGGCGGCAAGAAAAGGGGAGAGCATCCCGCTGGCTCCCAGCGTTTCCCCTCCGGTACGGGCCACATAGTAGAGGAGGATCAGGAGGACCCCGATCAATAACCCACCTGACCGGCCCGAATGACGATTCAGGATGCCGAGAGGAGGACCGATGATCCCGAGCAGCAGGGAAACGACCGGGAGGGCAAAGTTCTGGTAGAACCTGATCAGCAGAGTCTTATAAGGCTTTTGAGCCCGGCGCAGGGACTGGATGTGTTCCCAGAGCTCTCCTACCATCATCTCCTTGGTACTTTTACGACGTCCCTTCCGCAGTGCCCCACCCCCCATCGGGATGGCCAGCGTATACTGGTCAAAACGAATCCATTGATACTCTCCCCGCCTCTCTCCCCGCCGATGTATGGTTCCATTCTTCAGCTCGAGCACCACGGTAAAATGATCCGGATCGATGGACAACCGCCCCTCCTCGGCTGTAATGGTCACAGGAGCATCCCCATCCCGCCGGTCAGAGAGGAAGATTCCCTTCATCAGGTTCCGGGAAGGGGGAATCTCATGCACATAGAGGACTATCCCCTCGATCTCGGTATAGAAGACCTTCTCCCGGATCTCAAAGCGGGGCAGGTAAAAAAGGGCTTCTGTGAGCGCCTGCCGAAACCGGGTATGTCCCTGCGGAATCCCGACCAGGGTGAGGTAAAGCGTCACCCCAAAAAGGCAGAAGCCGAACACCAGATTGGGGAAGAGAAGCTGAGCCAGGCTGTAGCCTGCGGTTTTCAAGGCCAGAATCTCATTATCCCCGTTGAGCCGGCTATAGACGATGATCGTTGCCACCACCTGGGCCATGGGCACGGTAAACACGAGCAGGGAGGGGAGCCGAAAGCTGAGCAGCTTGAGCAGGAAAAAGGTGGGCAGGCCCTTGTTCAATACCAGATCGACCAGCTTAAAGAGGTTCCCGATAAGGAGGATCAGGGTAAAAGAGCATAGGCAGAGGACAAAAAGGGTCACTATTTCCCGCAGTACGTAGCGATGGATGATCTTCACAATCCTTTACCTATGCCGGAACCTGGTTGCATCCCTTCCCCCAACCAGGTACAATGGATACGGTGATGAGTAACGAGTAATGAGGACTGAGTGCACATCCTTTGTGCCCGTGTCCCTAGCTTTTGTGCCTTTGCCTCTCTGTGTCTATACATTATACCAGATTGATCAAGGGAGAAGTATGGCCTCCTGGCAACCCACCCTGCAGCATGTCCCTCTGGAGGCTTTTTCCCTCCAGGAAGCGACCACCCTGCAGTTTGTCTATACCCGCTTTCCGGTCGTGGATGATCTGGTACACTCCATCCGGCACGTAGGACTGCTCCATCCCCTCCTGTTGCGGCAACAGGGGGGAGGGGGATACCAGGTCCTCTGCGGGTACCGGCGTCTCCTGGCCTGTCAACAGCTCGGGTATTCTCCCCTCCCCGCCCTCTGCTATCCCCCTGAGGCGATCACCCTGGAAAAGGGGCTCTGGATGAGCCTGCAGGAAGATATCGGGCATCGCTCCTACACCCCGCTGGAAAAGGGGGTTGTGCTGCAAAAATTTCACCACCTGCTCGGCTATTCTCTGGAAAAGCTCGCCACAACGGTTGCTCCTCTCTTGAAGATTCCCCCGACCCTACCGGCTGTCGAGCGCTACCTGGCCTTCCCCACCCTGGATCTATGCCTGCAACAGGCGTTGCATCATGGGACCCTTTCCCCGGAGCAGGCCGCTCTCCTCCTCCCGTTGTCAGAGCAGGAACGCATCTGTTTCTGGACCCGCGTCATCGAACCGTGTGCCCCCAACCTGAACGAAACGCGGGAGATTATCGGTTCTTTGCTCGACCTGAAGGCAACGCTGCGCTCCAGTATGCCAGATATCCTGGAGAGACCCGAGTTGCGAGAGGTCCTCACCGACAACCGGTTGCCGCCCAGGAAGCGCTGTCAACATCTCCGTCAACGGCTACACCGGCTCCGCTATCCGCTTCTAAGCACGCAGGAGCGCCTCTTCCGCGAGACGGTACAGGCACTCTCCCTCCCCCCTCGGATCGAAATCTCCTCTCCGCCCCACTTTGAGGGGAACTCGCTCACCGTCAGGCTGTTCCCCCGCACCGACCAAGAACTGCAAGCGCTTCTCTCTGCCCTCCAGGCCCCAGAGCGCCAGGAGGGACTGCACACGCTTTTTGCCATCCTCCAGGGAGAAACCCTGCCGGCAGGAACAGCAAGGGAGTAGTCGCGTGTATCACTTTGCTCCCCGGGTCATTTATGTTGAACGTGGTGTAGAGCAGATGCCCCTGACCCACCACATCTGCTCCCGCTTCCCCACCACGCCGGTGCTCCTGGTGGATGACTATCACCACCTGCCCACAGGTGCCGGCAACGTGAAGAGCCGCTTCCGGCAGGAAAAACGCGCCCTGGCCCTGGCAGCAAAGCGTGGGGCCTGGGTGAAACCGGTGAACCGGGAGAAACGACGGCGTCACCAGCGCGATTTCTACCTGGCCCACGAGCACAACTGCATCTTTGACTGTCAATACTGCTATCTGCAATCTTACCATGACCATGCTGTTCCGGTCATCTTCGTCGATCGGGAAGGCCTTCGCACCGCTATCCAGGAGGTGCTGGCCGCCTTTCCAGAGGATGAGTGCTATTTCCACGGAGGTGAACTCGTCGATAACCTGGCCCTCGATCATCTCACCGGCTTCTCCACCTTTATCATCCCCCTTTTTGCCACCCTGTCCCGTGCCACCCTGGAGTTGCGCACCAAGAGCAACCAGATCGAGCATCTCCTCTCCCTTCCTCACCATGGCCGGACCATCCTGGCCTGGACCTTCAACCCTGATCCGGTGATCCGCTTTTGCGAGCATGGGACCGCTTCCCTCCAGCAGCGCCTTGCCGCCGCTCGTGCCTGCCAGCAGGCCGGCTATCCGATCGGTATCCGCCTGGACCCGGTCGTCTATTATCCCCAGTGGGAAGAGGACTACCAGGCCATGATCTGTGAGCTCTTCCGCTCTCTCGATCCCTCCCTGATCAGCTCCTGTGGGATCGGCCTCCTGCGCTACATGCCGGAACTGGGCCAGATCATGCGGGAACGCTTTCCCAAGAGCCGGATCTGGACCGGGGAATTTGTACCGAGTGCCGATGGGAAGTACCGCTACTTCCGTCCCCTGCGCCTGCACATCTACCGGAAACTGATCGGCTGGATCAGGGAGGTGAGTCCTCACACTCCACTCTATCTGAGCATGGAGCCGCCAGACATCTGGGAGGCTGTGGGACTCAGAGCAGAATGGGAGGCCGGAAAATAGCAAAGGATCGAGATTAGAGTTGACTTCTGGAGGCTTTTCTGCTAGGAATGCGGTATAGAGCGAGGTGCGTATCGTAGAGTATAGACAGAAGGAAGAATACATGGATGCTTCCAGTAGCAGATCACTGTCCGCCATAGAAAGAGAAATCGTCACCTTTTTGCAGGAGGCGGGGGCGGATAACCTCCTGATCACCTCTCATGTCAATCCGGATGGAGATGGGATAGCCGCCATGCTCGCCTTTGGGAAGATTGCGCAATTCCTGGGCAAACGCTACGGTATCCTGGTCGATGGCACCCCCTCAACCCGCCTCAACTTCCTGGTCGATTTCTCTACCATTCAGTCCCTAAACGGTAACCCCCTCACGTTTACTCCAGAGGTCCTGGTGGTGCTCGATTGCCCGGAGCTGGATCGGATCGGGAAGGTGAAGACCCTGCTTCCCTCGCAGGTCAGCATCATCAATATCGACCACCATCCGGGCAATGCCCGCTTTGGCCGCTTCAACCTCGTCGATCCCCAGGCCAGCGCCTCTACCGAAGTCCTCTACTCCCTGTGTAAAGCCTTCCGGCTTCCGCTGGACACGGCTCTGGCCACGCAGATCTACACCGGCATCGTGTTTGATACCGGTCGTTTCCGCTACTCGCGGGTGACCAGCAAGACCTTGCGACTCTGTGCCGAGCTTTTGCAGCAGAGCGATCTCGATGTCCAGATGGTGGCCGAGCGCCTCTTCTACGATCACTCCTTTGCCACCCTGAAGCTGCTGGGTGTCGCCCTGCAACAACTGGAGATGCACTACGGGGGAAAAGTGGCGGTGATGTACCTGGACCACGCGACCTTAAACCGTCCCGAGTTCCGCGATGCAGATACAGAAGGGTTTGTCGATTACACGATCTCCATTACCGGTGTGGAAGTCGGCATGCTCTTCCAGGAATACGAGCCGGAAAAGATCCGGATCAGCCTGCGTTCTCGAGGCCCCTTTGACGTGCAGGCGATTGCCAAGCAGTTTGGGGGAGGGGGACACAAGAAAGCGGCCGGGTGTCGCCAGCAAGGAAAACTGGCCATCGTCATGGCACGGGTCCTGGAAGAGGTGCAGCAACGGCTCATTACCTCCTAACCCCTGCCTCCTCTTCTCTGCGATCCATGCGCTTTTCTCTCTTTACTTTCGCCAGGGCTTTGGTGTATATTGGTACTATCGTGGATGCAGGTTTGGGGGGAGAGGAGGAGCTGACTGAGGAGAGTATCTCCTCTCCTCCCCAGGAACGGATAAAAAACCATGGGTACACCGGAACGACTCTTTTTAATCGATGGCTCGGCGTTAGCGTATCGCTCCTACTTCGCCTTTATTCGTAATCCCCTCTATACCTCGCGTGGAGAGAATACCAGCGCCGTATACGGGTTTACCGTCTCCCTGCTCCAACTGTTACAGGAGGAGCAGCCCACCTTCCTGGCCGTGATCTTTGATACACCGGAGCCGACCTTCCGCCACGAAAAGTACGCCGAGTACAAAGCCACGCGGGAGAAGATGCCGGATGAGATGCTCCCCCAACTCCCCCGCATCAAAGAGATCATCGCCGCCCTGCAGATCCCCATCGTGGAGATTCCCGGGTACGAAGCGGATGACGTCATGGGCACCCTGGCCAAACAGGCGGCAGCGCAAGGCATAGATGTCTGGCTGGTTACCGGAGACAAAGATTTCATGCAGTTGGTTTCGGAGCGGATAAAGATCTATAGCCTGCGCAAGGAGGGGGAAGAGCGTGAGATCCTTGACCCCGAGAGGGTCAGGCAAAAACTGGGGGTCCCACCGGAGCAGGTGGTAGAGGTGCTGGCTCTCATGGGGGATAAGTCGGATAATGTCCCCGGAATACCCCAGATCGGGGAGAAGACGGCGGTAAAGCTGATCCAGAGGTACGGAACGGTCGAGGCCGTGCTGGCCCACGCCGGGGAAATCTCCCAGAAGCGTATCCGGGAAAACCTCCTGGCCTATGGCCAGCAAGCGCTCCTCTCCAAAGAGCTGGTCACCATCCATACCGATGTCCCCCTGTCCATCGATCTGGAACAACTGCGGGTCGGGAAAGCGGACACGGAACGGTTACGTACCCTCTTCCAGCAACTCGAATTTGCCAGCCTCCTGGGAGAACTGGCTCCTTCTTCCCCGCAGGAAACGGTCCGCTACCATACGGTCACGGATGCCCGGGCCTGGGAAGAACTCCTGGCCCGTCTTTCGCATGCTTCTAGCTTTGTCTTTGACCTGGAAACCACGCATATCGACCCGCTGCAGGCGGAGATCATCGGTATCGCCTTTGCCTTTGCTCCCCACGAGGCATACTACGTGCCGCTCGTCTTTCCAGAACAGACCCTCCTGCCGTCTCCCGCAACGGAGGGGGCTGGAATGCCATCCGATATCCTGCAGCGCCTGCGGCCGATCCTGGCCGATCCGAGAATTCGGAAATGCGGCCAGAACATCAAGTACGACATCCTGGCTCTTTCCCGCTACGATATCCCGGTGCAGGGGATCGACTTTGATACCATGGTCGCCTCCTATGTGCTGAATCCCTCCAGGCGGCAACACAACCTCGATGCGTTGAGTCTCGAATACCTCAACTACCAGAAGACCCCGATCACGGCTCTGATCGGTTCCGGGAAGAAGCAGAAAAACATGCGTGAGGTCCCCCTGGCAGAGATCAGCCGCTATGCCTGTGAGGATGCGGATATCACGCTGCGGTTGCGACAGGTGCTCGAACCCAAACTGCGGGAGACCGGGACCTTTGATCTCTTCCAGCAGGTGGAAATCCCGCTGATCAGTGTCCTGGCCGATATGGAAAAGACCGGGGTCCTGCTCGATCTCCCCTTGCTGAAGAGGATGTCGCAGACCCTGGCCCAGCGTCTGGAAGAGTTGCAGCAGGAGATCTATGCCCTGGCCGGTGAGACGTTCAACATCAACTCGACCCAGCAGTTGGGCAAGATCCTCTTTGAGAAGCTCGAGATTCACAAGGACCTGGGAATCAAGAAGATCAGGAAGACCAAGACCGGTTATGCCACCGATGTGCAGGTGCTCGAGCAGTTCAAATCCCATCCCCTGGTGCAGAAAATCCTCGATTACCGCCAGATTGTCAAGCTGAAGTCGACCTATATCGATGCCTTACCCAAGCTGGTCAATCCCTTTACCGGCCGTGTGCACACGTCGTTCAACCAGACGGTCACCGCCACGGGTCGGCTTTCGAGCAGTAACCCCAATCTGCAAAACATCCCGATCCGGACAGAACTGGGACGGGAAATCCGCAAGGCGTTTATTCCCCGTGCCCCGGACCACTGCCTCCTCTCGGCCGATTACTCCCAGATCGAACTCCGCATCCTGGCCCATCTCTCCCAGGATCAGAACCTGATGGAAGCTTTCCAGCAGGGAGAAGACATCCATCGCCAGACGGCGGCCCGGATCCTGGGGATCGCTCCAGAGGCGGTCACCGACGAACAACGCAACCGGGCCAAAGCGATCAACTTCGGGATCATCTACGGGATGGGTGCCCAGCGACTGGCCCGCGAAGTCGGGATCAGTGTGGCCGAGGCCGAGCGCTTTATCGCCGCCTATTTTGAGCACTACCCTGGCGTATACCGCTATATCAACAGCACCATAGAGCAGGCGCGCGAGCGCGGGTATGTCACCACCCTCTTAAACCGTCGGCGCTATCTGCCGGAGTTGCAGAGTGAAGATCCCCGGGTGCGCAACACGGCAGAAAAGGTGGCCATCAACACCCCGATTCAGGGGACGGCGGCTGACCTGATCAAGGTGGCCATGATCACCATCCACCGGGCCCTGCAGGAGGAGAAGATGGCGACCAGGATGCTCCTGCAGGTGCACGATGAGCTGGTATTTGAACTCCCCCAGCGGGAAAAGGACAAGGCGATAAAGCTGATCAAAGAGGCGATGGAAGGGGCCATTCAACTGCGTGTGCCGATTAAGGTCGATATCGGCATCGGGCAAAACTGGTTGGAAGCGCATTAAGCAGGTTTCTTCAGCACAAAGGTAGGGCGTATGGAAGTTTTCTGGATCGTCTATCGAAAGGTGAAACATTTTTTCCGGGATGCCAAACTCACAGAATATTATGTCAAGGCCAGCAAACAGGAAGTACAGGGCAATCTACAAAAGGCGTATAATATTTTGCATGAGGAGGCGCTGCGTTTTGTCAGGCATTCAGACTTTGAAGAACAGGTAAAAGCACGCAACATCAAAAAGATTGAACAGTGGCTACAAGAATTGCAAGAGAAGCTCGATCGCCGCGATGAAAGTGAAAGACGCCGCGAGGAGCGCCAGCGAGAACGGGGCTTCTTTTTTTAGGTCAGGGTATCTGGCCTCACGCCGTTGTTGCGTTACGGCTGATGCCTGCTGACCAACTGGAGAAGGAAGAGCAGGTTGGAGGATAAATTCTTTAAGATTAGCGTTGATGTCCAGGCAATTATCAGCTCAACATGGGCAGGTGACGATATGCTGGAAAACTTTTGGAGAGAATTCAACGGGCTTCCTCTTCACGAGCAGCGGGCCAGGGTACGCGAGCTGGCTTCCCTGGAAGAGGAAAATCTCTCTGAGAACCATGCCCCTCTTTACCTCGGTTTCATGCAGCATCCGGACCCGGAAATCCGCAAAACAGCGGTGGGAGCCATGTGGTATTACCCGGAAGAGGAGTACCTCGAGATCCTGCTCCACCTGTGCAAAACCGATCCGGACGACGAGGTGCGGGGAAAGGCGGCCTCTGTTTTGGGACGCTATATCTACGAAGGGTGGGTATTAGAGGAGTTTGATCCGACCTTAACCGAACACCTGATCGAAGAGCTGCTCCGCATTGCTGAGAATGAAAGCGAGAGTGTAACGGTCCGCCGCTTTGCCATCGAATCCCTCGGCTTTGTCTACGATAACCCCCGGGTGCTGAACCTGATCGAAAATGCTTACTTCTCGCCAGAAGAGGCGATGCGACAGAGTGCCATCTTTGCCATGGGACGCAATGGCAATGAGCGCTGGGTCTCCTATCTCCTTTCCTCCCTGCGCGAACAGAACAAATCCCTCCTGCTAGAAGCGATTTCCGCCTGTGGGGAAGCCCAGATACAGGAAGCGTTCCCCCTCTTGAAAGAATTCTGCTTCCATACGGATAAAGATATCCGCCTGGAAGCGATCTGGGCCCTGGGCAAACTGGGTACCTCGTCGGCCCTCCAGACCCTCTACCTCTGCACGCAGGATCAGGATGAGGAGATTCGCACCATGGCACAGGAGGCCATCGAAGAGCTTTCCCTCATGACCCTGGGAAACCGGCTGGAAGCGGGAGAAGAATTCGATGAGGACTTGCCGGCAGACTGGCCTGGGTTCTCCTCTGACCTCTTCGCTGATATGGAATTAGAGGCTGAAGAGCTGGAAGCAGAGGACTCTGGAGAAGGGGCTCCTCCAGAACAGGCCTGGGACCGCTTTGGAGAAGAATTTGACCGCCGATTTCTGGAGGGTTTTGACGACGATTTCGGCGAGGGGGATGAGCCGGAGGATGAGGAAGAGGAGCCCTGAGCAGACTCACCGGGCAGGGTATGTCACCGGGTGAGGCGAGCAGGAATCTGAGCAAACGAAAGAAGGGGTAAAAGAACCGGGTGGAGGCGACAACGCACCTGCGCTTTGCGCTCTTGGCCCTCTGTGGTGTTCTCCTTGTCGGTACCGCCGGGTACGCCTTGCTGGAAGGATGGTCTCTGGTCGATTCTCTCTACATGACCATCATCACCCTGACCACGGTAGGCTATGGAGAGGTGCATCCCCTTTCTCCCTCCAGCCGGCTCTTTACCATGGGCCTGATCGTTGCCGGTGTCGGTATCGTCGGCTATACCATCGGGACCCTGACCCAGTCGATGGTGGAAGGACAGCTTCGCAGCCTGCTGGGAAGACGAAAGTTGGAAAGGGAAATTGCAACCCTGAAAGATCATTTCATCGTCTGTGGCTTTGGACGGATGGGGAGTTTCGTCTGCCGTGAACTCCACGCCCAGGGCCTCCCCTTTGTGGTGGTGGAGCGGAACGCGGAGCTGATCCAGGAGATCGAGGAGGAGCACTTTCTCTACGTGCGGGGAGATGCCACCGATGATGATGTCTTGCTGCAGGCCGGTATCGAACGGGCCAAGGGACTGGTCAGCTCTGTCGCCTCGGATGCGGATAACGTCTTCATCACCATGAGTGCGCGCGGGATGAATCCCTCTCTTTACATTGTGGCCCGTGCCGAGAACGAGGCCACAGAGCGCAAGCTCCAGCGTGCTGGAGCCAACAGGGTGGTCTCCCCTTACCGTATCGGTGGGATGCGCATGGCCCAGGCGATCCTCAAGCCGGCGGTCGTCGATTTCATCGAGATCGCCAGCCAGACCCGAGGGGTCGAGCTGCTTATGGAGGAGCTAGAAGTCGGGCCCCACTCCCAACTGGTCGGCACCATCCTGCGCGAATCCGGGATCCGGCAAAAGCTCGGCCTCATCATCATCGCCATCCAGAAGTCTTCGGGCGCCATGATCTTCAACCCGGCCTCGGACACACTCATCGAGGCAGGAGACCGGCTGATCACCATGGGAGATACCCAAAGCCTCCGCCAGCTCGAACGGCTCTGCCAGGGCACCCCGTAACCTCAGTACGATTTGGGGAGCCCGAGGACATGCTCCCCGATATAGTTGAGCGCCATCTGCTGAGACACCGGCGCGATCTTATAGAGACGCACCTCCCGCCAGAGCCGCTCCACATCGAATTCCCTGGCGTACCCAAAGCCTCCAAAGGTCTGTAGAGCCCGGTCTACCGCTTCAAAAGCCGCTTCGGCCGCCAGGTACTTGGCGATGTTGGCCTCGCGACCACAGGGCTCTCCCCTGTCGTACAGCCAGGCCGCCTTATAGACCATCAAGGCGGCCGCCTCCAGCTTGGCAAAGGAATCGGCCAGGGGGAACTGTATCCCCTGGTTCTGGCCGATCGGCCGGCCAAAGACAACGCGTTCTT
>RFHZ01000957.1 GCA_003696125.1 Nitrospinota bacterium | reverse complement strand
GGCCAGCAAGTCTTTGGCGTATAAGACCCCGATGATATGATCGATCGCCCCCTCATAGACCGGGATCCGGGAAAAGATGTGCTCTCTGATCTGGGGCAAGACCTCCACCACCGGCTCCTCGGCAGCCAGAGCGAAGATCTCGGTGCGGGGAGTCATCACCTCTCCCACCCGGGTATGGACAAACTCCAACACATTGTAGAGCATCTCCTCACGTCTGATCTGAGAAAGCCGTTTCCGCTCTGCCTGCAGGCGGGGAGGTTCTCGTCCCCCCCTCCCCTCCTCTCCCGCGGCTGCCCCATAGGCCAGGATCACCTGCAGCACCCGACTCCACCACCTGTATACCGGTGTCCCCAGGGCGGTCAGGCAATCCAAAAGGGGGGCAAGGGGTAAAGCCAGATCCTCCTTATAGCGGAGCACAAACAGCTTGGGCAGGTACTCTCCTCCTCCCAGAATGCAGAGAACAGCTACCGGAGCAAACCAGTAGAAGTGGGGGAGAAGGAGATGGAACAGACTCATGAACATGACGAGCGCGGAAGCCTGGCTCGCTCTCATGAAGAGCAGGACCGCTGCCAGGGTATTCTCCGGTTCGTGCAGAAGCGTTCTCAGGCGCTCATCTTTTCTCCCCATCTCAAACGAGGCATGGCACAGGGTAAGGAAAGAGGCTTCCAGCGCAGAGAAGAGCGCCGAACAAGAGAGAGAGAAAAGGAGTATTCCGCCACGAACCACTAAGGGTAACGTATCCAAAATCGATAACCCCTTGCTGAGCTTAGGCTATGGAAAATAGCGAAAGACTTGGCACAAAAACTTTGACATCCCTCTCAGCTCAGGCTCTGGAGGAACTCGCGTAACGCAGGGGCAAGATCGGGTCGTTTCAGCGCAAAGGCGATGGTGGCCTTTAGAAAGCCCAGTTTACTTCCCGCATCGTAGCGGGCTCCCGCAAAACGGTACCCATAGACCGGCCGCTCTTTTAACAACTGGCGTATCCCGTCGGTCAACTGGATCTCCCCCCGTCGATCCGGTTGCACCTTCTCCAGAAAAGGGAAGAGGTCTGGGGTCAAGATATAGCGCCCAATAATGGCCAGGTTGGAAGGAGCTTCTTCTGGAGAAGGCTTTTCCACCATGTCTGTTATCCGGTATATCCGCTCAGCCACCTCTTCTCCCTGAATCACTCCGTACCGGTGGGTTTCGGCCCAGGGCACCTCTTCCACAGCCACCATGGGGGCTTCATAGCGCGCATAGAGTTCCACCATCTGTGCCATACAGGGAACGTCAGCATCGATAATATCATCCGGGAGAAAAACGGCAAAGGGATGCTCTCCCACTGCGTCTCTGGCACAGAGCACGGCATGCCCCAGTCCCAGGGCTTCCCCCTGGCGGATAGCCGTGAAGCTCGCCAGGGTATTGAGACGCTGCACTTCCTGTAATAAGCCGGTTTCTCCTCGTTGCTCCAGCAAGTGTTCGAGCTCTACTACCCGGTCAAAATGGTCTTCGATGGCCCGCTTTTCCCGTCCTGTAATCAGGATAATCCGTTCGATTCCCGCGGCAACCGCTTCCTCTACCGCATACTGGATCAGGGGTCTATCTACCACAGGGATCATCTCTTTGGGAGAAGCCTTGGTCGCCGGAAGAAAGCGTGTCCCCCACCCTGCAACCGGAAAAACCGCCGTGTGTATCCTCAACATCGACCTCCTATCTTGGCTTGAGCTCTTCTCGACTCTTTTTCCGACCCATCCTCTGGCCTGAGTGCCGAACGCCGAGATGCGCATGAGGGAGAAAAAACTCTGCACGCAATATAGAGAATCTTGCAGGGAAAGTCAAGGGAAGGGAGAGACACTCACCCCTGACAGGGGGTTTTTCAGTCTCTCCCGCCTCCAGGAGAGGGATCATCCTCGGGGAGAGAGGCCGCCTGGGCGAGTAAAGCAGGAATGCGCTGAAAATCTTCTGCGATGAGGGCTTTCCAGCGGGGCTGGTAGAGGGCGGCCGCCGGATGATAGGTCGGATAGTAGACGATTCCCCCCCTTTTCCGCGGCTGCCCGTGTACCCGGGAGATCTGCGCCTCCGGGAAGAAGAGCTGCAGAGAAAAGCGTCCCAGCGTAACGATCAGCTTCGGCCGGATCAGGGTGATCTGCTGCTCCAGATAGGGACGGCAGGCGGCAATCTCCTGGGCCAGAGGATTGCGGTTGCGAGGGGGACGGCACTTCACCACATTGGTGATATAGACCTCCTGCCGTTGTAATCCGATCGAGGCTAACAGCTCCTCTAAATAGCGACCAGCAGCACCTACAAAGGGGCGTCCCTGCCGGTCTTCATGAAAACCGGGCGCCTCTCCCACCAGCATGATCTCGGCCTGTTCAGCCCCTTCACCAGGAACCGCTTTGGTCCGGGATTGGGCCAGGTGGCAACGGGAACATGTCCGCACGGCTGCTGCCAGCTCGTTCAGGGTCTGAAAGGGTTGCATCCCCTTGCTCCTCTACGGCAAAAGGCTCCTGAAGGAGCTTTTCCGGTGTGGGCTTACCACTCCACAATAGAGAAGACTCTCCCCTCAGGTGCCCAGGTCTTCCAGCGTCTCCCACACCTCGAGCTTGGTGGTTACCCGTTTGATGATCTCATCGGTAAACTCCGAGGTCGTAACGTGTCCCCCCAGGTCCGGTGTGCGAATGCCATCCCGTACCGCTTCCAGGACTGCTTCATAGATGGCGCGAGAACTCCGGTTGGCCTGGCGATCTTTCATGTAGCTGAGGAGAGCCGCTCCGGCCAGAATCATGGCCATCGGGTTGGCGATGTTCTTCCCAAACAGGCTGGGGGCAGTCCCATGCGGCGCCTCGGCCATGACCGTCTTTACGGTGAAGTCTGTCTCATTAAAAGCCAAGAGCAGCGATTCCGCACCGGCAATGGTACCGAACATCTGCAACACCATGTCGGATAAACAATCCCCATCACGGTTCAGGCAGGGGATCACGAGCGGCTCACCCGTGGTTTGCAGTAGCAGGGCGTAGATGGCATCGATCAAGCAGGGTTCATAGGGGACATCCGGGTATCGGCGTGCCGCAGCGTCCAGCTCTTCCTTCAACATCCCCTCGTATATGGGACTCACCGTCTATTTGGACCCGCCAAACACCTTGCTGCGGGTCCGACGGGCATGCAGAAAGGCAAACTCGGCCACGGCCCGGC
>RFHZ01000956.1 GCA_003696125.1 Nitrospinota bacterium | reverse complement strand
TCACAGAATTCATCGTGCAGTAAGGGGTAGAGAGCATGGAGCAGATTCTGAGCCAGGAAGAAGTTGATGCGCTCCTGCAAGGGATTTCAGGAGGGGAGATAGAGACCGAGCCGGATGAGAAGCAGGACCCATCCGGTGTCCGCCCTTACGATCTGACCAACCAGGAGCGGATCATCCGGGGGCGGATGCCCACGCTGGAAATCATCAACCAGAAGTTTGCCCGCCTGTTTCGAGCCACCCTCTCGGCAACCCTGCGTCGGGTGATTGATGTCAGCTCTCAAACCCCGGAGATGAGCAAATTTGGCGAGTTTTTGAAAACGGTTCCGGTCCCGACCAGCATGCATGTCTTCCGCATGCCCCCTTTGCGGGGAGCGGCCCTGTTGATCATCGAAAGCCGGCTCGCCTTTGCCCTGATCGACAGCATCTTTGGAGGGCCGGGTACCGGCAATATCAAGATCGAAGGCCGGGATTTTACGGCCATCGAATCCCGCATGATCCAGAAGATCGTTGAACTCCTCTTCCGCGATCTGGAAAAGGCATGGGAACCGGTAGAGCCGATTCAGATCGAACTGGAACGTTCCGAGGTCAATCCCCAGTTCGTCGGGATCGTCCCTTCCAGTGATGTGGTCGTTGTCATCGAATTCACCGTGGAAATGGACCAGTGTATCGGCGCCATCACCCTCTGCATCCCCTACTCGACCCTGGAACCGATCCGGGAAAAGCTCTATGCCAGTTTTCAGAGTGAACGGCTTGAACTCGATGATAGCTGGCTAAAGCGGATCATTGACCGCCTCCTCGATGTGAAGGTCGAACTCAGTGTGGAGCTGGGGAGTACCGAGATCAGCAGTGGGGCCCTCCTCAGCCTCCAGGTAGGCGACATCATTCGTCTCGACCAGGACTGCAACAGCGAGTTGACCGTCTATGTGGAGGGGATACCCAAATTCCGGGGTTTACCGCGTATGGTAAAAGAGAAGAAGGCGATACAGATTACCCATTGCATCAAGAGGAGAGGAGAGGACTAGCATGGGGAAGGAAGTGGAGAGCACCAACCAGGAGCAGGTAGGCGCAGAAGCCCAGGCAACGGATGAGACCATCACCTGGGAAGAGCCGGTGGATGAACAGCAGCCCCCCCCACCTCCAGCAGAGGGAAAAAGGGAATCGCAACAGCCTTCACAGGCGACCGAGCCTCCCTCTACAACCAATGGGGATTCTTTGCAGCCGAGGAATCTCCAGTTTATCCTCGATATCCCGCTGCAGGTCACGGTGGAGTTAGGGCGAACCAAGCTCCTGATCCACGATCTCCTCCAGTTGGGACAGGGGTCGGTCATCGAGCTTTCCAAGCAGATCGGTGAACCCTTTGAAGTCCTGGTCAACCAGAAGCTGATTGCGCGAGGAGAGGTGGTGGTGGTCAACGACAAATTCGGGGTGCGCATCACCGACATCATCAGTCCCATGGAACGCGTGGAGCAGCTACGATAGGAGTGGGGAGCATGAGCCATGGCACAAAATCGTGGAGGGGAAAAGAGTCGCCTCTGTCTTCGCCTTTCCTCCCTCGCTTTTCTTTGCTTCTTCTTTCTCCTTCTCGGGGGAGGGATGGGCAGAGGGAGCGGGGCAGCCGAGGTACCAGCGAGAGTCCCTGGGAAACCGGTTCAAGAAGAGCAGTTTCTCCAGCACTTCATCCGGCGCTCTTTACAGGGAGAAACGCCCTCTCCTCCCCCTGTCCCTGCACCCCAGCGTCCCCCAGAGTCGCCTCCTCCTGACGCCCCTCCAGAGAGTTCTCCTCCTCTCTTCTCCCCCTCGTTGACAGAAGGGGTAATGGGGGTGGCGTTGAAGATGGTCCTCTTTCTCAGTGGATTGCTCGGCCTCCTCCTGGTCCTGGCCTATCTGGTGCGACGCTATTTTCTGCACACCACCCTGCTCTCCCAGCGCGGTCCCCTGATCCGGGTGGTGGCCAGAACCTATATCGCCCCCAAGAAGACTATCGCCCTCGTCCAGGTACCGGGGAAGGTGCTGGTGGTGGGGATAACCGGTCATACGATGACGGCACTGGGTGAACTGGCCGAGGAACAGGTGGCTGCCCTCTCTAAGGGAGAGTCGCAACGAGAGGCGAAAAAAGCGCAGGCGGAGAAGGATCCCTCTTCTTTCCGGGATGCACTCGATCAGCAGGTGCAGGAATACCGGGCAACCCCGATGAGTCCGGAAGAAGAAGCGACAGCGATCACAGAAACGATTCAGCGGAAAGTGCGTGATCTGAAACGGCTATAGGAGGAGTAGAGATGCGACTACGGTGGGTCTGGCTCGTTATCCTGGGAGGAGTTCTGGGCTGGAACCTGCTCCCTGTCTGGGCCCAGCCAGCGACCACTTCTCCCCTGCATATCGCGATCACCCCCCCTTCGACAGAGGAGGACCTGGCGGTTCCGCTCCAGATCCTCCTCTTGCTTACCCTTTTAACCTTTATCCCGGCCTTATTGATCGCCATGACCTCTTTTGCCCGTATCGTGGTCGTCCTCTCCTTCTTACGGCAGGCGCTGGGGGTCCAGCAGATGCCCCCCAACCAGGTCCTCATCGGCTTGGCCCTCTTTCTCACCCTGTTCATCATGGCTCCGGTGGGAGAAGAGATCCGGGTCCAGGCCCTCCAGCCTTACCTGGCGCACCAGATTACCACCCAGGCGGCGTTGCAAAGAGCCCTCGTTCCCCTGCGGGAGTTTATGTTCGCCCAGACCAGGGAGAAGGACCTCCTCCTCTTCATGGAGATCGCCCATCATCCCCGTCCCCAGACGCGGGAAGACGTGCCCACCACCGCCCTCATCCCCGCCTTTATCATCAGCGAACTAAAAACCGCTTTTCAAATCGGCTTCCTCCTCTATATCCCCTTCCTCATCCTCGACCTGGTGGTCTCCTCCGTGCTCCTCTCTATGGGCATGTTGATGTTGCCCCCGGTGCTTATCTCTCTCCCTTTCAAGATCATGCTGTTTGTGGTGGTGGATGGATGGAATCTGGTCATCGGATCCCTGGTACGCAGTTTTCATTAGGAGAGGAAAGACCATGACCCCAGAGCTGATCATCGACTTGGGCATGCGAGCCCTGCAAACCGCCTTACTCCTGGCCGCTCCCCCTTTGCTTGCCGGACTGTTGATCGGGTTGCTGATCAGCATCTTCCAGGCCGTGACCCAGATTCAGGAGCAGACTTTGGTCCTGATTCCCAAGATCCTGGCCGTGCTCATCGCCATGCTCATCTTTCTCCCCTGGATGCTGCAGACGATCCTGAATTTCACCTCCCACCTCTTCCTCCATCTCCCAGACTATATCCGATGAGGACAGGGCTTTCGCTTGAAATTTGACAGAGAGTGTTGGGATTTTTGACGCTGATACGGTATGACTATCACCCTCTTTTCGCCAGATGAACTGCTCCTCTTCTTCTTTTTGACCGCCCGCATCGGGGCGATCGTCTTTACCCTCCCCTTCCTCGGGTCCCGCATCGTCCCCTTCCCGCTCAAAATCCTCTTGATCTTCCTGCTCAGCCTCGGCCTGTACCCGGTGGTGCAGGGACAGGGGATAAGGTTTGCGCCGGCTCCTCTGGGGGTACTGGGACTCCTCCTCCTGGGAGAGGTGTTGTTAGGTATCACCATCGGGATGGTGGTCCAGATCCTCTTTGCCGCTGTTCGGTTTGGGGGAGAGGTGTTCAGCCACCAGATCGGGTTGAGTATCGCCAACATCTTCGATCCGCAACAGGAGCAACAGAGTTCCCTGATCGGGCAGTTTCTCTATATCCTCTCCGTCCTCCTCTTCTTCACCTTACGGGCGCATCACTGGTTTATCTACGCGATGGCAGAGAGTTTGCATAAGATCCCTTTGCTGGGGATTATCACTCCCTGGGCGGTACGGCAGGCTTTGCTCCCCCTCATGGGGAGGCTCTTTATCATCGCGATTCAAATCGGGGCACCGGTGCTGGTGGTATCGCTCTTATCCATCCTGTCCATGGGGATCATCGCCCGGCTGGTACCGCAGATAAACATCTTTATCCTCAGTTTACCGGTGAGCCTCAGCATTGGCCTGATGGTACTGGGCTTGGCCCTCCCCTATCTGTTCGGACAGATGCAGGCACTATTCGGTCAACTGGGTCGGGAACTCTTCCTCGTGATTCAACTGATGGAGACACGCTAGCCGATGGCTGCCGATTGGGAACAGGAACGCACGGAAGCGGCAACTCCCAGGCGTCGAGAACGGGCCCGCGAAGAGGGACAGGTGGCCAGGAGTCGGGAGGTTGTCTCCGCGGGTCTCTTCGTCGGGATCATCCTCTTCTTTTACTTTGCTGGCCTCCCTTTCTCCCGGCAGATGTTCAAAATCACCCGCATGGCCCTCTCTTCTCTCGATAGCGCTCCGGAATCCCCGGACGAGGCGGTATTCTTCCTGAGCACCTTCCTGGTCCAGACCATCCTCATGCTTTTACCCCTGTTCCTGACGGTTCTGGTGTTGGCCATCCTTTGCAACGTGGTGCAGGTCGGATTTTTGCTGACCCCCAAAGCCCTGGAGTTGAAGCTCTCCCGCATCAGTCCCGGACAGGGGCTGCGCCGGATCTTCTCTCTGCAGTCGGTCAACGAGCTCTTCAAGTCACTGGTCAAGATCGGCATCGTCGGCTATATCGCCTATGCGACGATCAGGGGGGCCCTCGGTGCCTTCCTCCCCCTGGCCAACCAGGGGATCCCTGATATCCTCCACACCCTGGGAAGCCAGGCGATGCGGGTCCTGACCCGTACCGCCTACGCCATGGTGGTCCTGGCCGTTCTCGACTATGCCTTTCAGCGCTGGCAGTACGAAAGGGACCTGCGCATGACCAGGGAAGAAGTGAAGGAGGAGCGCAAGGAGCAGGAAGGGGATCCCCAGATCAGAGCCCGGGTACGGAGCGTGATGCGGGAGATGTCGCGCCGGCGCATGATGCAGGAGGTCCCCAAAGCCGATGTGGTCATCACCAACCCTACCCACCTGGCGGTGGCCTTGCGCTATGACCGGCAGGAGATGATCGCTCCCCAGGTGGTCGCCAAGGGGAGGGGATATGTGGCGGAGCGGATCAAAGCGATCGCACAGGAGCACCGGGTGCCGGTCATCGAAAACCGGCCCGTGGCCCAACAGCTCTTTCGTATGGTAGAGGTCGGGGAGTGTATCCCAGCGGTGCTCTATAAAGCGGTAGCCGAAATCCTGGCCTATGTATACAGTCTGCGCTCTTCCCGTCACGGTGCATAGAGGCAAGGGAACCATGGAGAACCCTAACCAGAGCAGTACAGGAGGAATGGTACGGTGGCCATAGACAATCGCCCCTCTTTTTCCCTGACCACTCTCGCTACCCAGACCGATCTGCTGGTAGCCGGCGGGATCATCTGTATCCTCCTGGTCATGATGCTCCCCTTGCCGCCCCGTGCACTCGACCTCCTGCTGGCGGTCAACATCACCCTCTCCCTGGTCACCCTGCTGGTGGCCATCTATACCCCGAACCCGCTCGAGTTCTCCATCTTCCCCTCCCTGCTCCTCGTGCTGACCCTCTATCGACTCTCCCTGAATGTGGCTTCGACCCGGTTGATCCTGCTGAACGGCAATCAAGGGATCAGCGCAGCCGGCGAAGTGATCCGCTCCTTTGGCCACTTTGTCATCGGGGGCAACTTTGTCGTAGGGATCATCGTCTTCAGCATCCTGGTCCTGATCAACTTCGTGGTCATCACCCGGGGTGCGGGGAGAATCGCCGAGGTGGCTGCCCGCTTTACCCTCGATGCCATGCCTGGCAAGCAGATGGCCATCGATGCCGACCTCAACGCCGGGCTCATCACCGGGCAGGAAGCGCGCAAGCGCCGCCTGCAGATCCAGCAGGAAGCCGATTTCTACGGGGCGATGGATGGTGCCAGCAAGTTCGTACGCGGGGACGCCATTGCCGGTATCATCATCACCCTGGTCAACATCATCGGGGGGATTGTCATCGGCATCTTTCAGCAGGGGATCCAACTGCAGGATGCCCTGCAGAGCTACACCATCCTTACGGTGGGAGACGGGCTGGTCTCCCAGCTCCCTGCCCTCATCATTTCCACCGCAGCCGGGGT
>RFHZ01000955.1 GCA_003696125.1 Nitrospinota bacterium | reverse complement strand
TCATCGGGGTGTTGACCGTACTGGTGAGCTACGGTCTGGCCACGGTAATCGTAAGGCCGGTACACGAGCTCCGGCAGGGAGTGGAGCTGCTACAGAAGGGGGATTTCTCCCGGCCCCTTTCCCGGCAGGGTGGGGATGAAATAGGGGATCTGGCCCTCTCCTTTAACCAGATGGCGGCAGCCCTGGAAGAAAAAACCACCGATCTGGAACGCCGCAACCGGGAGCTGAGCGTGCTCAACGAGGTGGCAGCCACGGTAAGCCAGTCCCTGCATCTCGATACCATGCTAAACAATGCCCTGGATAAGGTACTGGCTTTACTACACATGGAATCCGGTGCCCTCTTCCTCCTGGACAGGTCCAGACAAAAGCTCCTCCTGCGCACCCACCGGGGACTCTCTCCGGCCGCCACCACGGCGCTGGCCGCGCTGGACTGTGGGGAGAGCCTGGCCGGGTACGTGGCCCAAACCGGTCAACCGCTTGTTACCTCTAACCTCCATGCAGAGTCTCGCCTGGCCAGGGACGTGATCAGAGAAGAGGGGTACCAGGTCATCGTAAATGTCCCGCTGCAGGCCAAAGGACGCGTGTTAGGGGTTTTGGGACTGGGGAGCCGGACCGCCCGCCAGATCACGGAACAGGAGCTACACCTGCTCATCGCCATCGGCAACCAGATCGGGGTGGCGATCGAAAACGCCCAGCTCTACGAAAACCTGCAGCGACAGATGGAGGAGTTGAAAGACGCCCAGAGGCAGTTGATACAATCAGAAAAGATGGCGGCCATGGGACACCTGGTCTCCGGTGTTGCCCATGAACTCAATAACCCGCTGGCCAGCGTGATCGGCTTCACCGAACTGCTGCTCCGTCGCGAGCAGGACAGGACGAAAAGCGAGGAGACCCTGCGCCTGATCCATCGTGAGGCCATGCGTGCGACTAAGATCGTCCAAAACCTCCTCACCTTTTCCCGCCGTCATAAACCGGAAAAACGGTATATCGATATCAACGAGGTGATCGAGAAGACCCTGGAGTTACGCGCCTATGCCTTCCGTACCCATCACATCCGGGTGATCAAACACCTGGATCCCTCCCTTCCCCGGACCATGGCCGACTTCCACCAGATCCAGCAGGTGATCCTCAATATTTTCAACAATGCCGAGCAGGCCATGCTGGAAGCCCATGGCCGGGGGACCCTGACCCTGGTCACACAGGCAGTAACAGATCCCCAGGCAGGGGAGTCCTCTCTCCCTACCCCGTGTATCCGGATCACGATTAGCGACGATGGACCAGGGATCGCGGAGGAGCACCTCCGGCAAATCTTTGATCCCTTTTTCACCACCAAAGAGGCGGGAAAGGGGACCGGTCTGGGTCTGAGCGTCAGCTATAGCATCATCCAGGAACATGGGGGACAGCTTTATGCCAGTAGCTCCCCTGGCCAGGGGGCTACCTTTGTCATCGAGCTCCCCATACAGGCCCAGGAAGAGGACCTCTCTCCTGCCCCCTCTTCCCCTGCCTCTAGTGAGCAGGTCTTTACCCACAAGAGGGTGCTGGTAGTCGAAGATGAGGAG
>RFHZ01000954.1 GCA_003696125.1 Nitrospinota bacterium | reverse complement strand
TCCCAGAGACCGACCAACCGCACTTCGTGTTGCTGATGCTTGCCGGGCATCTCTCTAGCTCCGTATCTGGTGTCTAAGCGTATGCACCAACCAGGAGAGGAGAAAGCAGGCGGTACAGGCGAGCACGATGGCCGCACCGGAGGAGGCGTGGAAGTAGTAGGAGACGTAGAGGCCGAGCACAGAGGAGCCTACCGCCATCAGGGCGGCAATCCCCATCATATACGGTAACCGCCGGGTCCAGAGCGAGGCGGCAGCCGGCGGTGTCACCAGCAGGGCACTGGTCAGCACCACCCCCACCGCCTGGATGCCGGCCACCACGGTCAGGGCCAGCAGGATCAGGAGCCCGTACCGGACCCGATCCGCCTTCAGGCCGATCACCTCGGCATAGGTGGGATCAAACGAGGTCAGTTCGAGTTCCTTATGAAAGAGGAAGAGGGCGGTAAGCACAAAGACGGCGATGGCGGCAATAAGGAGCAGATCGGCCCTCGTCACCCCGAGGATATTGCCGAAGAGCATGTGTGACAGCTCACGAAAGCTGCGGGTCATGCTGATCAGGAGGATACCGGAGGCGAACATGCCGGTGAAGAGCACCCCGATGGCGGTATCCTCATGCACGATCTCTCGGCGGGAGAACCAGCCGATACCGAGAGCGGTCAACAGACCAGCTACCACCGCCCCTCCAAACAGGTTCCAGCCTTTGAGGTAAGCCACGACCAGGCCGGGAAGGACCGTGTGCGCCAGGGCATCGCCGATAAAGGCCATCCGGCGCAATACCACGTAGACACCGAGCACGGCACAGGTCACCCCGATCAGGATGGCGGCCAGAAAGCCGTTCTGCATAAAGGTATAGCGAAACGGTTCGGTCAACCAGTGCATCCGGCTTCCTCCCCGACAGGCAGGCCGACAAAGGCGCCGGCAGGTGGGGTGATCTCATGCCCCTCGCTCAGGTAAAGCGCCCCATCAAAATCGGTTTCCAGCCGTCCCAGATCATGGGTGGCCACGATTATCGTCTTTCCCTGCTGCTGGAGTTCGGCCAGCACATCGGAGACCACCGCCTGCGTTGCCGCATCGACGGCATTAAGGGGTTCGTCGAGCAGAAAGAGATCGGCCTCTTGGGCCAGGGCGCGGGCCAGGAGGACACGTTGCTGTTGTCCCCCAGAGAGCTGCCCGATCTGGCGTTCGGCTAAGGACTGCAATCCCAGGCGCTCCAGGGCGGCGTCTACGATCTGCCGGTCTTCGCGACCGGGACGGCGGAGCCAGCCCAGGTGGACATAGCGACCGGTCATGACCAGCCGGCGCACGGTGATGGGAAAGTGCCAGTCGATCTCGCTGCGTTGTGAGAGGTAAGCGACCCGGTGATGGCAGGCGCCGACCGGTTGCCCGTAGATGCGGATCTCGCCGGCCTGAACCGGGAGGAGACCGGCTGCCGTCTTCAGCAGGGTCGATTTCCCGGCCCCGTTGGGTCCGACCAGGGCGATTCGTGTTCCTACCGGTACACGGCAGGTCAATTCACTGATGGCCGGGGTAGGAGAGCCGGGGTACCTGACGCTCAGTTTGTATGCTTCCAGGGCCGGCATACCCGGAATCAGGGCTACATGTCGGCGATGACTATAGGGAAAACGTGGCTCTTTCATGGGTGTAAGGCCTCGATAATGGTCAAGACATTGTATCGCATCATTTTAATATAGGTATCAGCCGGGCTCCCGGGGGCTCCCAGGGAGCCACTGTACAGGGGTGGAGCGAGCCTTATCCCTGCTTCGCGGGCGATTTGCCGGGCCAGGGAAGGCTTCAGCATGGTTTCGGTAAAAAGCGCCGGGATGTCGTGCCTGCGTATGGTTTCTACCAATTCGGCCAGCCGGCGGGCAGACGGCTCGGCCACGTCGGTAGAGGGGCCAAAGATGGTACCGATCACCGTAAACCCATAGCGACGGGCAAAGTAGCGAAAGGCGTCATGGGTGGTTACCAGCTTGCGACGTGAGGGGGGAAGGGTGCGCACCTGGGTGTGAATCCAGGCATCCAGCTCTCGCAGCTTTTCGGTGTACCGTTCGGCATTTACCTGATAGGTTCTGGCATGTCCAGGATCTGCCTGGGCCAGGGCCTTGCGGATGTTCTCCACCATCCGGATCGCGTTCTGCACATCGTGCCAGACATGGGGATCGAATTCCCGGGGTTCTCGAGCTGTCGATGGAGCCTCTTCTCCCACCGGTAACAGCTCCAGGCCGGTGGTCACCACGACTCGCTGTGCCCTGGAGCCAGAGGCGGCATACAGCTTATCTAACCAGGTTTCCAGTCCCAGGCCGTTCGCAAAGAGCAGGATGGCCTGGGCCAGGGCGACGCTATCGGCCGGGCTGGGCTCAAAGGTATGGATGCTCCAGTGGGACCGACCAGGGTGTGCAGGCTTAGCTGCTCTCCCCCCACGTTCTGCACCAGGTCTTTTTTTTTT
>RFHZ01000953.1 GCA_003696125.1 Nitrospinota bacterium | reverse complement strand
TCTCCACACCGTCTGATCAGCCGGCTCTTGCTGCCACTCTGGTCCGAGATAGCGGTTGTAAAGCTGATTCATCTCATACGAGATCCATGAACGCAGATGAACCCCGTTCGTTACATGGTGAATAGGGATCTCGCCTTCCGGTACCCCTGGCCAGAGTCCCTGCCACATGCGTCGGCTTACCTGGCCGTGTAACCGGCTGACCGCGTTACTGTAAGAGGATAACCGTAAAGCAAGGATGGTCATACAGAAGGGTTCGCTATCATTAGCAGGATCCTGCCGGCCTAAAGCCAGAAAGGTGGAGCGGGCAATGCCAAGGCTCGACAGGTATTCCCCAAAGTAGTGATCCATGAGTTCTGGGGGAAAGTAGTCGTGACCGGCGGCCACCGGAGTATGCGTGGTAAAGATCAGGCCAGCCGATGCTGCTTCTTGGGCTTCGGCAAAGGAGAGACCTTGTTTCTCCATCAGATGGCGTATGCGCTCCAGGGCGAGAAAGGCAGAGTGCCCCTCGTTCATGTGATAGACAGGTGGTTCCAGACCGAGTAGATCGAGAGCGCGATAACCACCGATACCCAGCATGATTTCCTGCTTGATACGCATGTCCAGGTCTCCACCGTACAGTTGGTCGGTGATGTCTCGATCAGCCGGGGAGTTGTCAGGAATGTTCGTGTCCAGGAGATATAAAGGGACCCGGCCTACCTGGGCTCGCCAGATTTGAGCCATGACCGAGCGCCCAGGGTAAGGGACGGTAACGATGAGCGGTGTCCCATCCGGTCGCCGTTCCAGGGTGAGGGGGAGGTTGTGGAAGTCATTATCCTCATAAGCTTCCTGCTGCCAACCGGCCCTGTTGAGGTATTGTCGAAAATAACCCTGCTGGTAGAGCAGTCCTACCCCGACCAGCGGGATGCCTAGATCGCTGGCCGATTTGAGGTGATCACCGGCCAGTACTCCTAAGCCCCCGGCAAAGATAGAGAGACATTCCGTCAGGCCAAATTCGGCGGAAAAATAGGCGATAAGCGGTCCCCGTACCGTCCCATGCCTCTGCTGAAACCAGGTGGTTTGACTACTTAGATACGTATCGAGTGCACGGGAGATTCCCTCCAGATGGGACAGAAACCCTTCATCGGTTGCGGCATTACGAAGCTGCTCTTGATCGATATTCCCCAACATGAAGAGAGGATTGTGGCCGCTGGTTTCCCACAGATCCCGGTCTAAACGCCGGAAGAGCTCAATCGTCCCGTGATCCCATGTCCAGCGTAGATTCAGGGCCAGATCACGTAGACGTTCCAGCGGTGCTGGCAGGGAGGGAGTCACGGTGAAAGTGTAGATCGGTTTCATCGCCTTCGTAAGCTCCTTCTACGCCCTAGATAG
>RFHZ01000013.1 GCA_003696125.1 Nitrospinota bacterium | reverse complement strand
TCTCTACGGTGTACAGCTCCATATCCCCCTGGGCGGTTTTGTGTTGGGGGGGAGCGGGGAGTTCGAGGAGCAGGAGGAGGACATCGCCCCGTTCCGGCGCACGAGCTATGCCGCCTTTTTGCAGGCTCCCCTGGCCTCCTCCCTCCTCTTCTTCACCGGCTTTAACCGTACCCTGGTAGACAACTTCGATTCGCCGGAGGATGTGGACGCGCTGGCGTTCCACTTTCGCCTGGAGTTCTTTCCCCGCCGGAGAATGCGACTGTCGGCCGAATTCCGCTCTGACCAGGATCGAGGAGGAACGCTGGAGCGGAAGACCCAATTTTTCCGGCTCCTGGGAGAGTGGCGGATCCGGCGACTGATCCTCCGGGCAGAAGGGGAGTTCGATCATGAAGAGCAGGGGGACTTTGAGCGGGACAAGACCCGGATTAAAATGGAGATTCGACGGGAGTTTTAAGCTGATGATGGCCAGGAGGCGATGCCGGTTAACCCTGGTGGTTATGGTCCTGCTCCTGTTAGGAGCCTGTGCCCGGCCCCAGGGAAAACCACAGCCGGTGCTGGAGACCCCACTGGTCTGGCCTCCTCCTCCGGCCCCACCCCGTGTCCGCTTTCTCCAGAGCTTTTCCCGGCCAGAGGACCTGGGGATCAGCAAGGGGTTCTGGCAGCGGGTAGGGGAGCTGTTGGGCGGGAGCTCTACGGCGCGGCTGATCCGACCCATGGCCGTTGTGGCTGCAGGGGATGTGCTGTACGTGGCCGATCCCGGGGCCAACGGGGTGCATCGCTTTGACCTTGTCCAGAAGCGGTACGACCTGATCCGGAGGAAGGGAGGAAGACCGCTCCCCTCTCCGGTGGGACTGGCGCTGGGTGCAGAGGGGGAGGTCTTGGTCGCCGATTCTCTCCTCGCCCAGATCTTGCGGATCGCTCCCGGGACCAGGGAGGCCGTCCCGCTCTCTTTAGAGGCTGGACTGAAGCAGCCGACCGCCCTTGCTCTGGACCCCCCGCATGAGCGTCTCTATGTGGTGGATACCGGGGCGCATCAGGTAAAGGTCTTTGCCAGAGACGGCTCCCTTCTCTTCACCTTTGGCCGGCGGGGCAGGGGAGAAGGGGAATTTAACTATCCGGTCGCCATCTGGCAGGACCGCTCCGAGCACCTTCTGATTACCGATGCCTTGAATTTCCGCATCCAGATCTTTGACGGTGAGGGAGACTTTTGGGGTACCTTTGGCCGGCTGGGGGATGCCAGCGGGGATTTCTCCCGTCCCAAAGGGGTCGCCACGGATAGCTTTGGGCATATCTATGTGGTCGATTCCCTCTTCCACGCCGTGCAGATCTTTAACCGGCAGGGGGAGTTTCTCCTCTCTTTCGGCAGCCAGGGACGGGGACCGGGAGAGTTCTGGCTCCCTACCGGGATCTTTATCGATAGAGATGATACCATCTATGTGGCCGATTCCCACAACCAGCGGGTACAGGTCTTCCGGTACGTTGGAGGCAAGGAATGAGAGAGAAGTGGCTTTTCCTCGGGCTGGCAATGGTCGTGCTTATCTCTTTTTCCCCTGCGGTCGAGGGGGGCATTGCCACCACCAAGCATAACCTGTCGGTCAGTGGGCCGGGACCGGTGAAGGCGATAGAGGAGACGCGGATCTGTATCTTCTGTCATACCCCGCATAATTCCTCTCCCCGGCCGCCGCTTTGGAACCGGCAAGACCCGGGGAATTACTACACCCCCTATTCCAGCTCGACCGCGGTTGCTTCTCCGGGACAACCCACCGGTGCCTCTATTCTCTGTCTGAGCTGCCACGACGGCACCATTGCCCTGGGAGAGGTGCTGAGCGAACCGGTTCCCATCAGCATGGTGAGCGGCATCACCACCATGCCGGCCGGACCAGGACGGCTGGAGACCGATCTCTCCGACGATCACCCGATCTCCTTTCCCTATACCAGCAGCCTGGCGGCGGCCAACGGGGAGTTGGTGGATCCGCTGACCCTCACCGGTCCGGTCCGGCTGGATTCCAGCGGGCAATTGCAGTGCACGAGCTGTCACGATGCACATAACAATGCCTTTGGGAAGTTTTTGGTGATGTCGAACCAGGGAGCAGCCCTCTGTACCACCTGTCACACCAAGAACTTCTGGAACCAGAGCATTCATAAGACCTCTACCGCCACCTGGAACGGAAGCGGTCCGGATCCCTGGCCCCATACCACCTGGAACACGGTAACCGACAACGGGTGTGAGAACTGTCACCGGCCCCACACGGCCGGGGGGCATGAGCGGCTCCTCAACTATGCGGTGGAGGAGGATAACTGCTACCCGTGTCATAACGGCAATGTGGCCACACAGAATATCCAGGCCGAATTCAGCAAGGTCTCCCGGCATCCGGTAGGGGATACGATAGGGGTCCATGACCCGAGAGAGGCGGCGGTGGTAGGTACCCGGCATGTGGAATGTGTCGATTGCCATAACCCGCATGCCGCCTATCCCGGTGCCGGTACCCCTTCCGGCCCCCTGGCCGGGGTGCGGGGCGTGAGCATTACCGGGGCAGAGGTGGCTACCGCTACCTTTGAGTACGAGATCTGCTTCCGCTGTCATGCCGACAGCCCGAACAAACCCCCTCCCCGCACCACCCGCCAGCTCGCCCAGACCAATGTCCGCCTGGAGTTCAGCACCTCCAATCCCTCCTTTCATCCGGTGGTCGGGCCCGGGGTCAATCCGAACGTGCCGAGCCTGATCGCCCCTCTCACCACCACCAGTGTCATCAAATGCACCGATTGCCACAATAACAACGCCGGTCCCGGTGCCGGGGGGGCTGGACCCAACGGCCCGCACGGCTCCACCTTTGTTCCGCTCCTGGAGCGACAGTATGTGACCACGGATAACACCAGGGAGAGCAGTGCCGTCTATGCCCTCTGCTACAAGTGTCACAGTCGCAACAGCATCCTGGGGGATCAGAGTTTTAAGGAGCACAAGAAGCATATCCAGGGAGAAAAGGCCCCCTGTAACGTCTGTCACGACCCGCACGGCATCAGCGCCACGCAGGGAAACAGCATAAACAACAGCAAGCTGATCAACTTCGATACCACCGTCGTTTCACCCAGCTCCAGCGGACAGCTCCGTTTTGAGTCGCAGGGGAGGTTTAAGGGGGCCTGCTATCTCCGGTGCCATGGGAAGAACCATGATCCGAAACGGTATTGAGCGCCAGGCACAGAGGTGACGAGGCTTCGGAAGCCAGCCTGGCAGGGACGCAGCGCCGCTGCGTCCCTATTCGCCCGGGTGAGGGAGGCACAGAAACAAAATATGACGTTACCCGGTAACCTTTCCTTGTTTGTAGGCCAGGGTGGTGCTATTATATGCTATGGGGAGTGCATTCCCCGTGCTCCCCCCTGCCCCCGTCTCTTTTGGTTGGTTAGAGGTGGCAGGTCAGGTATTCATTGAGAGGTAGGAATGGGTATTTTCAGAGAAAGGAGGCGAAGCATGCAGAAGTACTCGACGGCAAGGAAGTGGTTGGGAATCATGTCCGTGGTGGCAATGGCATCGTTTCTGGTCTTCCTGGCGCTACCGCAGCAATCCCTGGAGGCGCGAAGGCTCCCCAAGGATTTTGCCTTCACCGAGACCGGAGACCAGCCCAATGTGATCTTCAGTCACAAGCTGCACGTGGAAGAGAAGGGATTGAAGTGCAAGAACTGCCATATCAAGATCTTCCAGATGAAGCGAGGCAAGACGGAAAAGAAGAAGGGGAAGATCACCATGGCGGCCATGGGAAAAGGGCAGTTCTGCGGTGCCTGCCACAACGGCAGCAAGGCCTTTACGGTGAAGGATAAGGCCAACTGCACCAAGTGTCATGTGAAGAAATAACGTCTATCTTAGGGGCGGGGAGGGCCTTTGTAAGGCTCCTCCCCGCCTGAGAGGAGGAGAGACGCAGCGTCATGAGAGTGCTGAAGGTGGTTTTGTTGATACTGGGGCTGGTAATTGTGGGAGGAATCGCCTACGGGGGCTACCGCCTGTACGACTATACCGAGCATGATCCTCGCTTTTGTGCCTCGTGTCATATCATGAAGAAAGCCTGGAAGACCTGGTCTGTAGGGGCGCATAAGGATGTGACCTGCAAGACCTGTCATAAACAGGATATCGTCTCTCGCGCCAGGATCGTCTGGAGCTGGGCGGTCAGCGACATCGAAGAGGTCCCTCCCCACACACGCCTGGATCGCCGGGTGTGTGAGTCGTGTCACTTTGCGCAGAACGGGCCGTGGAAACTGGTTGCGGATACGGTGGGACACAAACAGCATGTGATGAAGGCCGATCTCCAGTGTCTCGCCTGCCACCTCCCCTCCCTGCACACCTTTGAACCGAAAGCCGAGGATTGCCAGCGTTGCCACAGCCACTCCCGCATGAACATCGGGGGCATGGCAGGGTTTCACTGCACCACCTGTCATAACTTCCTGGCCCGTGGGGACGATGTGGAGGAGATGCTCCCCAAGCGGGAAACCTGCCTGGAGTGCCACCAGGGGATGCAGATCAAGGAGGAGACCTTTCCCGAAGACGGCCCCATGGCCTTTGAGTGTGCTGAATGCCATAAACCACACACCAAACCCTTCCTCGACTTCTTCGATTGCCTCTCCTGTCATGAGGACATCACCGAGGACCAGGCCCATTTTGAGCGCCGGGCCATCAACCGTTGCGTGCGCTGTCACCGTCCTCATACCTGGACAGCCGATACCTGGGAGGCCAAAGCCCGGTAACCTTTACTCCGCCTGTTTCCCCACCGTTTGCAGGTAGGAGAGCAGATCGGCCATCTCCCTGGCCTGGAAGGTGGGGAGAGGACGGAGGTACTCTTCGGCCAGCAGTTGAATCATGACCGGGGCATGGTTCCACATGGCCCGGGCGATATCGATGGCAGAACGGATCTGATCGCTCTGGGCGAGATCGGGTGCGCTGTCTCCGCCTTTTCCCCGGATGCTATGACAGTTACTGCATCCCTTGATGGTGAAGAGAATCTCTCCCTGCTTCGGATCCCCTTCTTCCTCCCGGTAAGGGAGAAAGTAGAGGTAGGCGAGCAGATCGGCGATCTCCTGCTCAGAGAAGCGGGGACGCTCCAGGCCGAGTTCTTCCATGGCCTTGAGCATCTTGGGCCCGTGCGTCCAGAGCCGGGCCGCCAGTTGAGAGGCGCTCTCCTGCAGGTGGCTGTTGGCGAGATTGGGACCGAGCTTCCCCTCTTCCTTGGGACTGACCGCATGACAGGCGTCACACCCCTTTTTCTGGAACACGATGGCGCCCTGGCGGGGATTGGGGGCGAGTATCAGCTCTTTGGTATGAGGCCTGGAGTTGCTCGCCTCCCAGATGTACGCGACCAGGTCGTTTACCTCTTCCCCCTGGAAATGGGGCCACTGTTCTTCCCATTTCTCCCCCTTTTCTCCTTCAGGCCGGACATGGTTCCACATGGCGCAGGCGATCTGGATAGGGGAGGCGTACCTGGCCAGGGCATCCAGCGGGATTTTGTCCGTTTCCCCGCTTTTTCCCACCACGTGACACTGGCTGCACCCCTTTTCCCGGAAGACCAGCTTGCCCAGAGAGGGATTTCCCGGGTCGTCAAAATAGCCCAGGAAGTAGATAAAGGCGAGGAGTTCTTCCATTTCCTCCGAGGTCATGCTGACCGCCGGCACATGGAGCAGGCGCATCTTCTCCTGCATTTCCGTGGCGTGGTTCCACATGGCGGCCATGATCTGCATGAGGCTCTGGTGGAGTCCCCGTCTTCCTAGAGGGGGACCGATCTTGTACTGCTGGCTGTCACTAAAGGGGAGAGGGTGGCAGATGACACACTGCTTGTCCACAAAGACACGAAATCCCCGCAGGGGATTTTCCGGCAGGGTCCCTTCTCCTGTTCCAGACCAGAGAAAGAGGGTAAGGCATAACAAGATGCTGGCGATACATGCAGTCCTCTTCATCACTCTCCCTCCCTGCTGCAGGGGCAGGAAACCTGCCCCGATTGTTTAAGGGCTCAGCGTACGGATGTACGCGACGATGGCTTCGATCTGTTTGTCGTTGAGCGCTCCATCCCAGGGGAGCATGGCCGGGGAGAGGCCAACCGCTTCCCCTCCTTCTTTAATCACCCGGAAGAGGTACTCGTTGTCTCTGGCCTGGGTAGCCCGCAGATCCTTCGGCTTGACCTTTAATCCGGCCGCTGCCGGGCCATTCCCTTTCCCATCTTCCCCGTGACAGGAAGCGCAGAAGCGGGTAAAGAGCGCCTTCCCCTGCTCGGCAATCGTCTGCTGGGGGAAGGAGCGGATATACTCCACCAGATCGCGCATCTCATCATCCTGGAAGCGGGGCCAGGGCTTCCCCTGCTCGGTCAGGACCTGTTTCATGGTCGGGGCGTGGTTCCACATGGCCGTGGCCAGCTCCAGGGGGGAGGAGAGGAGGGAAGAGCGGGCGAGGTCTGGCCCGATTTTTCCCCCTTTGCCCTGCAGGGAATGGCACTCCACGCACCCCTTTTCCTGAAAGAGGCGCTTGCCGGCCAGCCGATTGCCGGGCTGGTCGAGATAGCGGAGGAAGTAGAGATAGGTGATCAGGTCTGCCATCTCGTTGGCGGTAAAGGTAGGCCATTCTAACCCCATCTCCCGCACCTGCTCCCACATCTGCGGGCCATGGTTCCACATGATCCCGGCGATCTGGGGCAGGCTACGCCGGTACTCCTTTTCACTCAGATTGGGACCGATCTTCCCCTCCTCATTTCCCACCGCATGGCAGTTGCTGCACCCCTTTTGCCGGAAGAGCTCTGCTCCCTTCTTGGGATTCCCCGGCGGGAGGTAGACCCGCTCCTGGATCTCGGCCGTTCCCACCGTCCGCAGGTAGGCGATGAGATCGGCCATTTCGTTCCCCTGGAACTGAGGGGTAGGGATCCCCAGGCTCTTCATCTTCTCCGCCATGGCCGGTCCGTGGTTCCACATGGCCTGGG
>RFHZ01000952.1 GCA_003696125.1 Nitrospinota bacterium | reverse complement strand
TCGTTCACCGCGTGGAGGAAATAGACGTCCACATAGTCGGTCTGGAGACGCCGGAGGCTCCCTTCCAGGGTGCGCATCATCTCTTCTTTGCGTGTGCGGGCTCCAAACCACCCCTTGGTGGCCAGGTAGAGTCGATGCCGCTTCCCCTTGATCGCCTTGCCGATGGCCGTTTCCGAGGTCCCACCGGTATAGCTTTCCGCCGTGTCGAAGTAGTTGATGCCCCGGTCGATGGCGTACTCCACCACGGCCGGATCGTCGTGCAGTTGGGAGCCGCCAAAGCTGATATCCGAGATCTGCAGACCGGTTTTGCCCAGCGGTTTATAGCGTCGTACCCGGGGAAGGTTGGCCGTCCAGCCGGTGCGTACCACACCGAACGCCATGCCGGTAAGGCCGAAGCGACCGATCTGTTGAAAGAACCGTCTCCGGGGAATGGTCGTATCAGGTGGGGATGGAGTGTTCTTCATACCGCCCTCCGCATTGAAGTTTGGTATTGCCAGGTTTTAGCCCATAGCATACCAACTCCCCTCTGCGTTGACAAGCGGAAACGAAACGGAGGTTGACTATTGACCTGGGGCCAGGTATGATTTTGGATAACAGATTGGAAACATCCTCTCCAGAGGAGTAATCGATATGAGCAAACCATCCACCACACTCAAGGTGATCGAGGTGGTATCCCCGCAGGCCGCTACCCCCCAATCCATGTCGCCGCAAGCCCTGCAGGCGGTCCTGGAGAATACCCTGGACGGGATCATGGTGGTCGATCGAGACAAGCAGATCGTCTTCCTCAATCCGGCCAGCGAAAAGATCCTGGGCTGGAGCAGGGCCGAGGTGATGGGACAGCGCTGCTCGGATGTGGTGCACTGTCATACCTGTACCGGCATGGGTTTTCACACCTCCCTCTGCCCGGTGCTGGAGATGATGGAGAAGGGGACGCAGCGAAAGGATCCGGTCGAGATGCTGATCACCACCAGGAGCGGGGAAGAGCGATGGATCGAGGTGAACTATGCGGCCATTACCGATGAGCAGGGGGAGTTCCGGTACGGGGTCTCTTCTTTTCGCGATATCACCGATCGCAAGCGATTTGAAGCAGAGGTGATCAAGGCCAAAACCCTGGCCACCCTGGGGGTGTTCGCCTCAGAGCTGGCCCATGAGGTGAAAAACCCGCTTAATGCCATCGATCTCCAGCTTTTGCTCTTACAACGAGCCTTGCATAAGGCCGGAGGAGATGCACAGGCCGAGTTGCGGGAGATCATCGCGGTGGTAAAGGAAGAGCTGGCCCGGCTTAACAACCTGGTGGAAGATTTCCTCTGCTTTGCCAAGTCCGGTTCGTTACAGCTCCAGACCAGTGATCTGCGCCTGCTGCTGGAGGAGTTGATCATGCTGATCACCTCCCAGGCGCATCGCCATCAGGTGACCATCGAGAGCCGGCTGCTCCCCTCCCTCCCCCCCCTTCGTATCGATC
>RFHZ01000951.1 GCA_003696125.1 Nitrospinota bacterium | reverse complement strand
GACCTGGATCGTTTTACCCTCGCCTATTGGCTCACATAGCTATCCCATGGTTACTCGCATCGATTACTGGAAACAGTACACCGGTATCGATGTTACCGAACTCTTCCCACCCGATGTGACGAAACGGGATGCCAAAAAGATCGCCACCTTTACCTATGATGCTTTTTTGGCTGCTTGTAAGAAGCTGGCAGCCGCCGGCCATATGTTTGGCAACCCCATCAGCGAATGTACCGATGCCAACGACTGGCTCTGCCCTCTCATGGCCTCCTTTGGATCGACTCCGGTTACAGAGGGAGGAGATATTGCCATTGAATCGGATGCCACCCTGGAGGGGATAGAGTTTGTGGTGGAGTTGACCAAGTCGATGCCCAAGGATGTCTTTGGTTGGGACGATGCTTCCAATAATCGCTGGATCATCTCTGGAAAAGGATCGGCTATTCAGAACCCTCCCAGCGCCTGGGCCGTGGCCAAGCGGGATCGTCCAGAGGTGGCATCTCAGCTCTGGCATCACGATACCCCTATTGGGCCCAAAGGGCATTTCCGGGGGGCCCTACCCAGTACTTACGGCCTCTGGAGTTTCTCCAAGAACAAGCAGGCAGCCAAGGATCTGCTGACCCACTTGATGCAGAAAGAGCAGCAGTGGAAGCTGCTCCAGGCTGCCCAGGGATTTGATATGCCTCAGATTAAAGCCTTTTACTCCCATCCGATCTGGAGCGAAGTTACTCCACCGGTAGGGGGGCAGTATAACTACGTCCCCCGTGGTGATGAACGGCTCATCATCGGCGGCTGGCCGGCAAAGCCGGAAATCGCTGCCCAGATCTATCGGAAATACCTGATCCCGGTCATGCTAGCCAAGGCAGCCACAGGGGAGATGTCACCGAAAGAGGCGATGCAATGGGCAGCAGGAGAACTCGAGGATTACATTGAAGGGTAATCCCCTGCGAAAAAGATCCTGATCTCCCAGAGCAGACCTGGGGGATCAGGCCCAGGAGAGAAGGGAGGGGGAGGTTATGGCGGTCAGGGATACGAACAGGCAACAGGGGACAACAGCGGGAGGAGAGAGGCGGCAGCAGGTCTCGCTCTTCATGAAACTGCGTTCAAGACGTTTCATCGCTTACTGGCTCATCCTCCCCCTGCTGATAGTTATTCTTGGGCTCGTAGTCTATCCCTTTTTCTATTCGATCTATCTGAGTACCCTCAACAAAAAAGAGACCAAGTTCAAGGGATTGTACAACTATAGACGGCTGTTGAAGAGCAACACCTTCTGGCTAGTTGTCCGCAATTCCTTCACCTTTACCCTGACCGCCGTCTTTTTCAAAGCCCTCTTTGGACTCACCCTGGCATTGATTATCAACAACCTCCCTGCAAGGGGACAACGTATCTGGCGGGGGATAGCACTGATCCCCTGGGTCATGCCCCTCTCTCTAAGTACCCTGGGCTGGTGGTGGATCTTCGAACCGACGCACAGTGCCCTGAACTGGATCCTGGTACAGCTTGGATTCAACGCGGTTCCCTGGTTAAGTGACCCCTTCTGGGCTCGCTTTGCCGTCATCCTTACCAACATCTGGTTTGGGACCCCCTTCTTCATGATCATGTACCTGGCCGGGTTACAGTCCATCCCAGAAGAACTCTACGAAGCTTCGGAGATCGATGGGGCGGGTATCCTGCAGCGCTTTCGATTCGTCACCTTCCCCTTGCTGCGCAATATCATCGCCATCACCATGATGTTCTCTACCATCGTCACCTTTGCCAATTTCGATATCGTTCGTGTCATGACCCGAGGTGGCCCCCGTTACTCTACCCATCTCTTCGGGACCTATTCTTTTACCCTGGGCATCGAATCGGGCAATGTACCGAGAGGAGCGGCAGTCTCCCTCTTCATGTTCCCCTTCTTAGCCATTGCCGCTTTCTTTATCCTCCATATGGTGCGTAGGAGTACACGATGATACGATCAATGCGTACTCGAAAAAGAATCAAGGTCTTTCTCTCTTACTGTGCACTCGCCCCTTTCATGATCTTTACCCTTTTCCCCCTGTACTGGATGGCACTCACCTCCTTTAAGACCAACCAGGAGATCGAGAGCCTGAAAGGGATTCCCTTCGTTATTCACTCCTCCCCCACCCTGAAACACTACATCGACCTCTTTACCAAAACCAATTTCCTTATCTTCTTTAAGAACACCTTCATCGTTGCCGTTCTGGTCACGATCATCTCCCTTACCATCAGTATCCTGGCCGCTTATGCCCTGACCCGCATGCGCTTTTTCGGTTCCGAAACTCTGGGGCTGGGGATATTCTGTACCTACCTCGTCCCCCCTACCCTCCTGTTCATCCCCCTCTTCAAATTTGTGGCGAACCTGGGACTCCTCAATTCCAAGTGGGCCCTTGTCCTGGTCTATCCTACCAGTATTGTTCCTTTCTGTACCTGGGTCCTCATCGGCTACTTCTCCTCTGTCCCCAAGGAACTCGACGAAGCGGCATTCGTCGATGGGGCCAGTTATCTGCAGATGCTCTTTCGGGTCTTCCTCCCTGTAACGCTTCCCGGCCTCATTGCGGCAACCATGTTTGCCTTCACCGTCTCCTGGGCCGGATTCATCTATCCCCTGGCCTATATCTATGCCCCAGAGGAACAGGTACTCACCGTAGGCGCGGTTACTCAGCTTATCAAAGGAGATGTCTATTTCTGGGGAGAATTGATGGCAGGAGCCCTCCTGGCTGCCCTGCCGGTTGTGGTGATGTACTCCTTCCTCATGGATTATTACATCTCCGGTTTAACTTCGGGAAGCCTCAAGCAGTAGTTCCCCCTCTTTTGCCCTCTGGAGGGAGTTTTTTTCCGGAAAATTCTGGCCCATTTTCCTCTTGTCTTGCGGGCAAAAGTTGTGTAGAGTGCTAGCAGAGGAATAGAATGATACTCAGCAATACAGGAGGGTGGGCCAAGCATGGGAGACGAAGTACAATACCTTACCCCACAGGACTTACTGCCCTATCTGGCAGAGGTGCATGACTCCAACCTGCGCTGCCTGGAAATGCTTTCGGATGAGCAGCTCGATTTTCGACCTGCTCCAGAGGTCATGAGCATACGCCAGCTATTTTACCATATGTACCTGAAACAGAAATTTTACATACAGAGCATCATTTCGCGGGAGATGGATGACTCAGAGTACCGGAACTGGCTCCCCTTTATCCCCAAGAACAAAGAGATGCTCTACTCGTTCATAGAGGGGGTTTTCTTTGAGACCCAGGAACTCTTCGAGGAGCCGTACTGGTTTACCACGACCATCGAAACCCCGGCCGGCAAGCGCCCTGCACTCCACCTCATACTGGGCGACCTTGCCCATCAACTCCATCATCGAGGCCAACTCTTCACCTATATGCGCCTACTAGGCCTGACCCCCCCGGATAGTGGAAACTTTTTAGGAAGAGAGAGGGGTGGGGAATAGTGAGGGAGAGAGGGATGAACTACCCGCAGAATCCTGAAGAGACAACGAACTCAGAGCGATGGGAAACCTGGGCTCTGGCCATACAGGCTGATATCGAAAACCTGGTAACGCATCTCATCCGGGAGCGATTCCCTCATGTCCTGAGCTTTACCGGAGAGTATAGCGAACGGCGTTTCTCTATTACCACCATCGGATATGATAAACGTACCCCCCTTCCCTCTGAACAGCACGGGACAGGGGAATAACCGCCTCCAGGGAGGAGCGAGAAGGCAGAGAAAAACGGGTGTGCTTTCTATCTCTGTAGGGCAAAGGGGGAACAGGGAATATGGAGAAGCCGCAAACCGGGAAGTTCTCCTGGGGAGCTTCTGTGTTGATCGGGATCTTCCTCCTCTTGCTGGGGATCAGTGTCATTAACCTCGGGACGCGACCGGAAGAGGTGGGAGGCCGGTATAAACTGCTCCCTGTACTGCCAGCCGTCCTCTACCAGGTGCTCTTTACCCTTGCCCTCCTCTGTGTCCTGGTATCTATAGCCCTGGTCGTCAGCAGCCACAGGGAACAGCGGCGTAGAGAAGAGGCAGAACAGGAGGAAAATCGAAAACGCTCCTTTCTCACTCAGATGTTCCTCTCCCTCTGCCCCTTTCTCCTTCTCACCCTGCTGATCCTTTACCTCTATACCTATCATCGACAGGAGATGGAAGTAAATCTCCAGCATCTCTTCACCCTGTTCCGTGACCTCTCCTCCCTCTTGCAAGGCGAGTCTCCTCTCCCCGCATACTCATCCTCCTTATTCGGCTACCTCCTGTTCGGCATCTTGAGTCTCCTCTTCCTGGCCTTTATCGTGGTCGGGTGCTGGCTCCTGCAGGGTGGGGTGCTCGACCTACAGGAAGGAGAAGAGGAAGCCGGAGCTACAGAGGACCTCTTACAGGCCGTAGACACGAGTATAGAAGCCCTTTCCCGGCATAGAGACACCCGGAGCGGCATCATCGCGGCCTATCGTCAGTTTGAGCATCTCCTCGCTGCGCATGGACTCCCGCGTCGTCCTGCCGCCACCCCTCTCGAATTCATGCAGGAGGCGCTCTATCGGTTCCCTGTACCGCGAGAGCATGTTGCCGGTCTGACCACCCTCTTCCACCAGGCAAAATTCAGCCTCCATCCCCTGGGCGAAGGGGAAAGAGCTGCCGCCATCTCACACCTGGAGGCGATTCGAGCGGCTCTGCAAAGCGGAGAAGTAAATGCCGATGTTTACCACACCTGAAGACCGATGGATAAAGGGATTTCTCCTCCCCATCCCCTATCTGGCCCTTCTCGCCCTGCTCCTGATCTTCGGTCTTCCCCTCTATACCTTTGTCAGTGCACCGCTCAAACTGATTGCCCTCTTGAGCCTCCTCTACGGAGGATTCTTCCTCATCCTCAGCAAGCTCCTCTCCGCCATCTATCGGAGGCTTGCCCCCTTTTTCTCTGCTGACCCGCCCCTCTGGCCCGCACAGGATTCTCCACCGCACACCACCCTGGAATGGGAGCGGATACGCCGGGATGTGCGCTATGCGATGCGAAAACGAAACTACTTTTACCGGATCCTGCGCCCGCAATTACTCCAGTTGATGGCACCTCAACTCCAGGATCACCATCAATCGCCTGAGGGGGACCAGTCCTCTCTCCCCCTCCCCCCTGATCCCCTGCTTCGCGAACTCTTGCTAGACGCAGAGCGCTTTCGAGGGAAACGGGTCACCCTCAGGTATCTGCAAACCCTTGTTGCGCGGATCGAAGCGCTGTGAAGTTTCTATGATGCATGTGAAAGACTTTGCCCAATGCTGCCAGCAGATCGTGCAGAAGATCGGTGAGATCATCATCGGAAAACGAGAGGTGCTGGAACAGATCCTCCTCGGCATCGTCTCCAACGGACATATCCTGATCGAAGACTATCCAGGGCTGGCCAAGACCCTGATTGCCCAGCTCTTTGCCGAAAGCACCGATCTGCAGTTCCGTCGCGTGCAGTTTACCCCTGATCTTTTACCCGGCGACCTCACCGGTGGGTATATCTATAACCAGCAGAAAGGCACCTTTGAGTTTCGTCCCGGCCCCCTCTTTACCAACCTCTTGCTCGCCGATGAGATCAACCGGGCCACTCCCAAAACGCAGGCGGCCCTGCTAGAAGCGATGCAGGAACGCCAGATCACCATTGAAGGGAACCGGTATCCGCTCTCTCCTCCCTTCATCGTGATCGCAACGCAAAATCCGATCGAATTTGAGGGGACCTATCCCTTACCAGAGGCTCAACTCGACCGGTTTCTCCTCAAGCTCAGTGTGGGCTATCCCTCGCCAGAAGAAGAACAAGAGATCCTGGCCCGTCGACAGCAACGACGGTCAGATGAAGTCCATATCGGTCAGATCGTAGACCACCATACCCTGTTAGAGATGCAGCAGACGGTGGAAAACATCTATGTGAGCAAGGCCATCGAACGGTATATAGTCGATCTGGTCAGCGAGACCCGGCGCAACCCTAAAATCGAAGTGGGGGCCTCTCCCCGGGGCTCCCTGGCCCTTTTCAAGCTGGCCCGGGCCCGGGCTGCCCTGCAGGTACGCGATTTTGTCATTCCCGATGATGTCAAAGCCGTAGCCGTTGTCGGCCTCTCTCACCGCATCATCATGAAGCCAGAGCTCTGGGTGAGCCGGATACCAGAAGAGACCATAATCCAGCAGATCCTTGATACCGTTCCTACCCCCAAAGCGGAATAGTACAGGGTATGCGACCGATCCTCGCCCGACGCCTTTACTACTACCTGGTCTTTATCGCTCTCTGCCTGGGCAGCAGTGTCCTGCTGCGGCGAATAGAGCTTCTCCTCCTCCCCCTTCCCTGCCTGGGAGCCATCCTTCTTGGACTCTGGCTCTACTCCCCTTCCCGCTATACGCTTGAGTCCAGCTTCTTCCCTCAGGAAGTGCAGGAAGGAGACGAGGTGGAGGTGCACATCACCATAACCGCGCACACCCCTCTCCCCCTGCTCGCGCTCACCACCCGTTTGTCTCCTTCTGTGACCGTTCAGGCAGGAAACCCGTGTCAGGTGCTCTCCCTGCAGGCCGGAGAGCGCGAGGTCATCACCTACCGGCTTTGCTGCCAGCGGCGAGGACGCCTCCTGCTCGGTCCCCTTGCCGGGCAGGCAAGCCATTTCCCCGGTCTCTTCTGGCAGGAACAGGTACATGCTCTCCCTCATCCTTTGCTCATCTACCCCCGCCTCTCCTTTCTCCGGCGAGGTCTCCTGCCCTCACACACCCAGGTGTACGCAGGGAACTACGTGTCTCAGAGCCATGGGGAGGGACTGGAGTACAGCAATACCCGTTCCTACATCGCTGGAGATAATTTCCGTCGTATCAACTGGCGGGTCTCTCAACGCTGGTCGCATATCTATGTGAACGAATATGCCCGGGAACGGAACGCCGACGTGATCATCATGATCGATAGCCTCCTCCAGGTGGGTGATCAACGCTTCAACACCCTAGACCTCAGTGTGAGAGGAGCCGCCTCCCTGGCCCATTACTATCTGCAACGCAAAGACCGGGTAGGGTTGCTCGATTATGGGGGGATGCTCCGCTGGGTGAAGCCGGCCATGGGGGCTCAACAGTTCTACCGGATCATGGACCGGCTCTTAGACAGCCAGGTGACCTTCAGTTACGTCTCCAAGGATATTACCCTGGTTCCCAAACGCATCCTCCCTCCCCGGGCGCTGGTGATCGTCTTCTCTCCCCTCCTCGATCAACGGATCTTTCATGCCCTGGCTGATCTCGCGGCGCGGAGATTCGATGTCAATCTGATTATCCCCTCCCCTGCCCTTGTCCTGAACCAGGTTTTCCCCGATACCCCGACAAACAGGCTGGCCTCCCGGCTTTGGAGGTTACGCTGGAAACAGCGGATCGCCCAGCTATACCGGCTGGGAATAGGAAGCGTGGAATGGGATGGCATAACCCCTTTAGAGACGGTACTCCTCGCTCTGGAAGGAGTGCGGAGACAAAAAAGGCGTCTGGGCTGACCATAGCACTCCTGGTGCTGGAAGGCCTTCTGCTCGCTTACCCGCTGGCCCTCTCCCAGGCCAGACCACTACGGGTACTGGCCCTGGCCGCCCTCTCCCTTTTCCTGGTTACTCTCCTGCTGTGG
>RFHZ01000950.1 GCA_003696125.1 Nitrospinota bacterium | reverse complement strand
CGGTCACCTTTCCCACTCCCCAGATCCGGGAAACCGGGAGGTCACGCAGGAAATCGTGCACCGCATCCGGTTCCACGACCACCAGGCCATCCGGCTTTTCCAGGTCCGAGGCGATCTTGGCCAGAAACTTATTCGGTGCCACACCAGCCGAAGCGGTCAATCCCACCTCGGTCCTGATCCCCTTTGAGCTCTGCGGCAATCTCCCGTGCCCGGGCAAAGTCACCGTCCGGCACCAGGGCACTGATGTCTAAGAACGACTCATCCAGGGCCAGCGGCTCCACCAGCGGTGTATAGGCGAAAAAGATGCGCCTGATCTCCTCAGAGACGGCCCGATAGTGTTCCATGCGTCCCGGCAGAACGATCGCGTCCGGACAGAGCCTGATCGCCCTGGCCATCGGCATGGCCGAGTGGATCCCGTAGCGCCGGGCTTCGTAGGAGGCGGCGCTGACCACCCCCCGTCGTGCCGGGTCCCCACCGACCAGGACCGGTTTTCCTCGCAGGGCAGGATTATCCCGCTGCTCTATGGCGGCGTAAAAGGCGTCCATATCCACATGGAGGATGACCCGGGTTTTTCTCTCAGGCCTGGGAGAGGACATGACGGTAGAACTCTTCGTACTGTCTGGTCACATCGACAATATTAAAATGCTCTTCCACCCACCGGCGTCCCCGCTCCCCCATCGCCTGACGGCGGTCAGCATCTTGCAAAAGCTCTACCGCCGCCTTGATCATCCCTTCCACATCATCCGGTTCCACCAGGTACCCGGTCTCTCCATGGACAATCGCCTCGGGGAGGCCCCCGACCCGGAAGGCCACCACCGGCACCCCGCAACTCAGCGCTTCCAGTGCGGCCAGGCCAAAGGATTCGATCTCGGAAGGGAAGAGGAAGAGATCGGCGATGGAGAGGATGCTGGCCACATCGTGGACAAAGTCGAGGAAAAAGACCTGGTTGTGCGGGGCGTACCGTCGCACCAGGTCCACACAAGCCGGGTAATCCGGGCCGTTCCCGATGAGCAGGAGCCGGGCCGGCACCTGTTCCAGGATCCGGGCAAAGAGCTGGATGAGCAGGGGAACCCTTTTCAGCGGGCGAAAATTGGAGATGTGGACGATGATCCGCTCATGCGGTTTGGCGTACTTGGCGCGTAAGAGGGGGTTATGCTGGGGGCGAAAGGTCGCCAGATCGACGAAATTCGGGATGACCCGAATCGGGATCTGCACCTGAAACTCTGCCCTGGTCAGATCGGCGAGATAATGAGACACCGCGGTTACCCCGTTACTCTGCTCGATGCTAAACTTGGTGACCCGGCGGTAGGAGGGATCGAGGCCGACCAGGATGATATCGGTGCCGTGCAGGGTGGTGATGATCCTGGTGGGATGGTGCGAGGCCATCATCTGGGCCAGATAGGCGGCCGTGGAGTGGGGGATGGCATAGTGCACGTGTACGAGGTCGAGTGCATGCTGCTCGATCACCTCGTAAATCTTGGAGGCCAGGGCCAGGGTATAGGGGGGAAACTCGAAAAGCGGGTAGGAGACCACATTGACCAGGTGGAAGGTGATGTCTGTGTCATGAATGTAGAGGCGAGCCGGCTGATTGTAACAGATGATATGGACCTCATGTCCCCGCCGGCTCAGACTCGTCCCCAGCTCGGTCGCAATGACCCCACTCCCTCCAAACGTGGGATAGCAGACGATCCCGATCTTCATAGCAGTCTCACAAAACAGTGCCGTGTATGGCCAATCGAGCATTGTGCCAGGAGATCGGACACCAGGGAAAAGCCGAAAATATTCAGATAGTAAAAGATATTGATCGATCGCTCCTGCAGGCGGTTGCGTGGGAAAAGGTGAAAGTGGGCGTGCCGGATCTGCTGGTGTATGATCTCCTCCTTCTGGCGCACATTGCGGAGGAGCTTTTGCTCGAGCTTGTTGATGCGGTCGAGAAGGTAATGCACCGTACTGTCCACCGCTCCGACCAGGGTCGGATCGATCTCCGGTACCGCGGTGCGGAGATGATGAAAGGGCTGCTGCACCGCCGCCCTGAGTTGTTCCCAGTAGGCCTCCTCTGCCACCTGGTATCGCCGCCGGCTTATCTGGGTGAACACCTGGTGTTCCTCGCGCACATCGAGCGGACTCAGGTGGTATTTGGCCAGGATCTTTCCCACCTTAGGCAGGATATAGGTGTAACCGATCCGGGGGAAGATCACCGGCATGGGTACCTGAAAGTGGTGATAGACCTCGGGGAGCTGGGCCAGGTAGCCCATCTCTCCCGGTCCCCCGACAAAGGCCCCGGTGGGGAAGAGAAAGTCGGCCATCACCGGGCGCAGGGTGGCGTTCGGGCTGAACCGCTCCGGCGCTGCCTGTAAGATGGCCTGGAGATCGGCCCGGGTATAGGACCGGTTCGGGGTGCGATACTCCCCTTGCTGAAAACGGACCGGCACCCGCCTTTCTTCCTCCTGCAGGAAAAAGGGGCAGCTCGATTCCACCTTATGGATCTGCCGTTTCCACCCCTGCTCTTCGAGCCGGTCCCCGGCACGATTCACCAGATAGGAAACCGCCAGCGGCTCGTCAATGGCCTGGGCCAGGAGCGGTCGGACCAGTTGCTTGAGTTCTCTATCCAGCGGATCGACCACGATAAGACCATGCGGACTGAAGAGCTTGACCATCAGGAGATTGAACCAGTCCGCATAACTCTCCGCCTCTTCTGCTGCTTCCTGTAACAGCTTGAAGAGGTTCTCCGTAAACCCGGTCGGGGTCAGGCGGGTCTGCAGATGGCGCAGGAACGCTTTCCAGTCCTCCCCCAGGGGAATATGTCCGATCGACCGTCCCCGATAAGCCTCGGCGATCGGGTAGGAGAGGCGTTCCACCTCGTTTCCATCCGGAGAAAAGATATAGGTGTGGTCCACCTCGGCCAGGTCATGATCCTCGCTGGCCGTCCAGAACATAGGGACAAAGGTAAAGGGGGTCTGGGCACTCAACTCCTGGGCCAGCTTCAGCAGGCTGATCGCCTTATGAATGGTATAGGCCGGACCGGTCAACAGTCCCGCCTGTTGCCCCCCGATGACCACCAGGGTATCAGGCTGACGCAGTTGCGTGATGTTATTCAACGCAGGTTGGGCCGCGCCCTTCCGCTTGTGCCAGGCGAGGAGATGCGTGACCAGCGTCTCCCGATCCTGGCCATAGGCATCGCGGATCCTCTGCAGATGTCCGGTCAACTCCTCTCCCAGGCAAGCATGGAAGGTGGCCAGCAATGAACGTTCCGCCGGAAGGGCGCGCAGAATATGGTTGGCAGGAACCAGTTCCGCAACATCTATACAGTGCAAAAATTCCGTTGGAATGGCTCTTTCCTCCTTTAAAACACCTGTGGTGTCTTTTCCAATGTATTCAGGCGGCTACTGCTGTCTGTTTTAAGTAGCTATTACTCACCCTTTTGCACTTTGAGTCATCTTCAGGCCAGGCGTGACCGGAAAAACTCTTTACCGCCGAGCACGCAGAGAACGCCGGGATACATAAGCAAAAACGCTCTGCGGACTCGGCGTCCTCGGCGGTGTAAACTTGTAGACAGCGCGAAATTCGTGGGGCCAAAAAGTGTTCAAACTGTTAGTCATACTTGCTTAAAGTATATT
>RFHZ01000099.1 GCA_003696125.1 Nitrospinota bacterium | reverse complement strand
GATGAACCCGTGCGCGGCCAAGAAGATGAACCCGTGCGCGGCCAAGAATCCCTGTGCCGCCAAGATGAACCCGTGCGCGGCCAAGAAGATGAACCCGTGCGCGGCCAACCCCTGCGCGGCTAAGAACCCCTGCGCGGCCAAAACCAAGCCGGATCCCAAGCTGGCCAAGCTGGTTTCCCGTCCCCAGGGAACCAGGCTCTTTGCTGGCGATTATGCCGATCTGGTGAAGATGGGAGAGCGACTCTGGAAGGATACCAGCCTGAGTACAAACGGTTTGTCCTGCCAGACCTGCCATATCAACAATGCCAGCTTTAACCCGACCTTTGCCAAACCCTATCCCCACACAGTCGCCATGCCCAAAGCACGAGCCGGTCTGGCCCAGGTCGATCTGGATGAGATGATCCAGGTCTGCATGGTCATCCCCATGGCAAACAAGCCACTGCCCTGGGATTCGAAAGAGCTTGCGGCTTTAGTGGCCTATGCCCAGGAGGTGCAGAAGGGATACGTCAAGATGCTGGCGGCCAACCCCTGCGCGGCCAAAAACCCGTGTGCGGCCAAGGCTAACCCGTGCAATCCCTGTGCGGCCAAGAAGATGAACCCGTGCGCGGCTAAAAACCCGTGTGCCATGAAAAAGCAGTAAGACGTCACCGTAAAGTTAAGAAGGAGGGGATGAGCAGGCCTCATCTCCTCTTTTCTTTTTCTTGAATACCTGAGGAGGTTTGCGGTAAAGTATAGATAAAGCCTTTCCAGCTAGTGCCTGGCCAGAGGGTGCATCAGGGGGGTAGAGGTCAATCATTGCTTGAGAGAACAAGAATGGGCATGTCTGAGAGGATATGGAGAATCGGTGTTCTCCTTCTCTACCTGGGACTGGGAAGCTGTACCTATGCGTCAGGGCAGGGGAGACAGACGACACCCCCTTCCCCCTCCTTGACGCCAATGGTTCTCATCCCGGCTGGAGAGTTTATCATGGGCAGTACCCCGGCAGAACGGGAGTATGGATATCGCCTGGACGAGGAGCGGGGGAGTACGGTTGCCCGCAGGTATCAGTGGTTTGCCAATGAAGAGCGGCGTCTCCTCTCCCTCCCCGCCTATTACATCGATCGCTACCTGGTCACCAATGCCGATTACAAGGCTTTTATCGATGCGACAGGCTCTCCTCCTCCTTATGTGGATCAGGCGACCTGGGAAAGCTACGGCCTGATTCATCCCTACAAGACGGTGCAACGTTTCCTCTGGAAGGGGAATCGCTTCCCACCTGGAAGGGGAAAACATCCGGTGGTTTTGGTGACCCAGGCTGAGGCTATGGCCTACTGTCGCTGGCGTGGTGCCCGGGAACATCGATCGTTAAGGCTTCCCACCGAAGCGGAATGGGAGAAGGCGGCACGAGGACCAGAGGGAAATATCTTCCCCTGGGGGAACACCTTCGATCCCCGGCGGTTGAACAGTGCAGATGGTGGCCCCTATGATACGGTACCGGTAGGAAGCTATCCCAACGGAAAGAGTCCCTACGGTGTCTATGACATGGCGGGCATGGTCTTTGAGTGGACAGCCACGCCCTGTCCCTATGACACCAGCAAAGTCATCGTGAAAGGAGGCTCCTGGGACGATTATCCGGGAGTGACGCGCGCAGCCGCCCGGCATTGCCGACCTGCTACCCTGCGGCATATCTTGATCGGGTTTCGCTGTGCAGGAGAGGCAGGAGGAGAATAGGGATGGGACAGGAGAGAGGCCAGAGTAGACGAAGCAGACACCGCAGGAGAGGGATAAAACCCCTCTTCTGGCTCGTAGGGCTCCCCTTGCTACTCCTTATCGGCCTGGCCGGGCTGTACGCCTTCAACCGGCCGGCTTCTTCGCCCGGCATCCTCACTGAAGCAGAGGAAGCCTTTTTAGCCCGGCACTGGCAGCAGCCTCTCCCCCCCCAGGGCCCTCCTCCCCCAAACTTCTCTCCTCTGGAAGCCTCCTTAGCTCCCGCCTCCTGTGGTACCTGTCATCCCCAGCAGTACCAGGACTGGCAGACCAGCATCCATAGCCAGAGCATGGGACCAGGGGTGTGGGGACAGGTCATCGACATGATCGAAAGCGATCCGGCTTCTGCCCAGGTCTGCTGGTCGTGTCATACCCCCCTGGCCGAGCAGCAGAACGTCCTCCTGGTCACTTCCCCCCAGGGAGAAGCAACCTTCCGTCCCAACCCCGCCTTTGATGCCGCTTTGCAGCAACAGGGTCTGGTCTGCGCCGCCTGCCATGTCCGGAAGCACCAGCGCTTCGGCCCTCCCCGTCGCACTACCCCTGCTGTTACGGGCAGGATAAACGGGAATTTGCCCCATGGAGGGTTCATGGCCGAGACCGCCTTTACCAAGTCCGCTTTTTGCCGGGGATGCCACCAGTTCGGGGCAGACGGCTTTGCCCTGAACGGCAAGCTCCTGGAGAATACTTACCAGGAGTGGCAACAGAGTTCCTATCCTGACCAGGGGATCGCCTGCCAGGATTGTCATATGCCGGAGCGGCGACATCTCTGGCGGGGGATCCACGACCCGGAGATGGTCAAAAGAGGGGTTACCATCACGGTAGATGTGCCTGAGAAGCGGTATAAAAAGGGGGAGACTCTGGAAGCGATCATTACCGTGGCCAATACCGGTGTCGGGCACTACTTCCCCACCTATGTTACTCCCAAGGTTTTTGTACGAGGACACCTCCTGACCAGCGAGGGAACCGTGCTTCCAGAGACCGCTCAGGAAGCGATCATCGGACGGGAGGTCACCCTGGATCTCTCCCAAGAGCTTTACGATACGCGAATTCCACCGGGTGAGTCTTCTTCCTTTGCCTACCGGCAGACCCTCCCCCGGGACAGGCTCCAGTTACGGGTGGAAGTCGTTGTGGCCCCGGATCATTTCTATACCCGCTTTTTTGCCGCAACCTTAAATGATGGTGGTGGGGGAAAGGGTCGCTCTCTGCTGGTAAAAGCCCTGGAGAATGCTCGCCGGTCTCCTTTTACCATTTATGTGCAAACCATCCCGCTCTATGTTCCCTAAGCTGTTTCGTTCCCCAGAGGCCAGGGGGAGCCCCTATATCTTTCTCCTTTTACCCGCTGCTCTGTTCCTTTTTTATTTCCTCCTCTGGACCTGGGGACCGCCGCTCCTCACCACGACGGTAGAGGCTCTGGGTTCATTCCTGCTGCGAGCCGAGGTATCGCTGGAGTCTGTCCGGCTCTCTTCCACCTCCTTGCGCTTGCAAGGGATCTCGATCCAGCCTGTTTCCCCGTCTGCCCTCCAGAGCTTTTCTGCTGCCGAGCTGCTGGTGCGATTTGATCCGCTGGAACTGCTGCAGGGTAAGCTCCGGACCGTAGTCCTCCGCTCTCCCCGTCTTACCCTCCGGCAAACTGCCCCTTCCTCTTCTTCCGGGTTTTCTCTGGCTGGCTGGTCCAAAGTCCCCCTGACAGGAACCGTGCAGATCGAAGGGGGAGAGGTCGTGCTGGTTCGTGCCGATCAGCGGTTCACCCTCCAGGAGCTTATGGCTACCCTGACCCTCTCTGCCGACCACCAGCGTATCGCCTTTTCCCTGCAGGGCAGGGTCGTTCCCCAGGGCCTCTCCCTGAGCACCAGTGGTCAACTGGTCATGAACGCATCGACTCCTTGGGCCACCTTTACCCTCTCCCTGCCCTCCTTCCCTCTCCCCTGGCTCGTGCAGCTTTCTCCTCCCGGACTGCTCCCAGCCGGGATAGGGATAGAGGGAGAGGTGCAACTGCGACTCTCTGCCCATCTCCGCGAGCAGCAATTTGCGGTGGCTCTGGAGGGAGAACTGCAAGACATGGCCCTCGAGCTTTCCGGGCAGAGGGTGATACTTGGGACACAACCCCTGCGGCTTCAGGTAGGGGGACGCCTGCACAACCGTCACCTCCGCATCGAGGCGGGGGAAGTTGCGCTCCCTGACCTGGGAGAGATTCGCCTGCAGGCACCTCTTGAGATAGGGGCACATCCCCTTTCCT
>RFHZ01000949.1 GCA_003696125.1 Nitrospinota bacterium | reverse complement strand
TCTCCACCCTGCCAAATCCATGGTCGGACATGACCATTACCGGCACGTCGCTTTCGATCCGTTCCAGCATCTGGCCGATGATCTGATCAACCTTTCGATAGCTATCGCGCACCACTTCTCGATAAGGATTCGGCTCTGCCGGTTCCTCAGGATCATGAAACGGCCAGAAGTGATGCATGACTCTATCCGGCAAGCTCAAGACCACAACCAGCAGATCCCACTCTTTATTCTCCATCAACCATAAGATCGCCTTTCGCCTCTCCTCTTCTATGGCGAAGTAATCCTGTCGCACCTCTTCCAGCGATCGATGGCGGGCTTCTCCCTTTTTGAAACGTAAAAACTCCACATAATCTGGTCGATAATGGATACCCTGCGCTCGCAGTTGGGTAATCAGTTCCTCCGGATAGGTGAAACTCACCTCCTCGCTAGGGGTATCGATCCCTCCGATCAAAAAGCCATTCAGCGGAGAGGGGGGATAGGTCATGGGGAGATTCACGATCCCAATTTTCAGCTCTGTGTCCCGCAGAATCTGCCAAAAGGTTGCACACTTTATGGCATTAAAGTTGGTGAACACAAAGGGGATACTCTCCCTATTCCGATAAGGGGGATCGATAAAGTCAAAGACCCCATGCTTGCCCGGATTTTTCCCCGTAGAGAAGGTACTCCAGGCAATATGGGTATACGGGGGATAGGTCGAGTATAGCTCACCACGACTCCCCTCCTGTATCAATCGGGCCAGGTGGGGGAGTTCTCCACGTTCTATCATCGGATCGATGACATTAAACGTTGCCCCATCGATACCGATGACGACCATCTTCTTCTTTTCTGCCATGAAATCCTCCTTTGATATAACTGAAGCCATTCAGCACTCTCTGGTTCTGAGAATCTGGCCATAAACGGCAAGGGTCTCTCTGACTACCCGATCCCAGGAGTAAGCCAGAGCCGTCTCTCTGGCTTTTTCCCCCATCTCCTGTCTTCGAGATCGGTTTCGCAAAAACCATTCCATCTTGCTGCTCAGCTCTTCTACTATATTTTCAAACGAAGAGAGGAGAAAGCCATTCCTCCCATCCCGGATAAAATCTTCAGCCCCACCTGTCCGGCTCGCAATAACCGGGAGACCGCTGGCCATGGCTTCGATAAGCACCAGGCTCGATGCTTCATAAAAGCTGGGGAAGACCAAAACATCGCTTGCGGCGTAGAACCATTCCACGGCCTTTTGGACCCCTGTAAAGACCACCTTCTCCT
>RFHZ01000948.1 GCA_003696125.1 Nitrospinota bacterium | reverse complement strand
GTATAGGGGAGATGGGGCGCAATCTGGCGAAAGGGAGAGAGGGGATGCTTCACGCTTTCGATGATATTCCCGGTGTGCCGGTTCACCAACAGCAGGTTGCTGTACTTGGCCACAAACTCCCCGATCAGAGAGACCGCTTCTCTCCCTTCCCCTGCTCTGGGGGCGCACACAAGCTGAAACACCGGTAGATCTGGGGGATGGAGGAAGGCCTGGATCTGCATGCCCCGCAGATATTTCCGGAAGAGCATACAGAGGGGGGAGGGAGAGGAAGGACGCGGCCAGACCTGGGTGGTCAGATGGAGGCGTGGCCAGGCAAAGTGAGCACTCAGCAGGAGATGATGGGTCTGCCCCGGCTGGCGGATAACGAGGAGAAGGGTATCGGCATCCGGTTGATAGACGTTGCGAATGATGCCACCCACCAGGAGCGTTTCTAGCTCCTGGTGTACACCGGCCATGAGGGGGAGATCAAAGTCGATCATGCCCTCTACTCTACGGTGGCCCCGGAGAGGTAGATATCCTTCATCTTTACCCCTTGCTCTCGTACGTCCTTTTCCCGATCAAAGACCCCATCCCGTTTGCTGCTGGTGATCTTGCGGTTGGCATACCCATCGAAGTTATCGTCGATGATCAGCTTATACGTATACGGCTCCCAGTACTTCTCACCCATGACCCGATATTCGATCAGATCGATCTCTCCGTCATGGTTCCGATCCTGCACGAACATCACCGCGTTGAAGAACACCTCCTGATCAAAGAAGAACCACTGCCCCACCAGATTGTGCAGGGTTTGATAATCCTCGGGTAAGCTGATCGGCTCTCCTCCCCAGCCCTGGCCAGCGAGAAGGAGCAGGAAGATGGGGAAAAAGTAGGCAAGCGCTCTGCATTTCCTCATGGTTTCTCTCCTCCATTCGAGGAATAGACAACTTCATGCCTGACATCAAGCAACAGCGATTTGAGTCGTTGATATTCCCGGCTGAAGACCAGTGTGCCGACCAGCTTTAAGACCTGCTCGATATTATTCAGCGTTGTCAACGCATCCGGCTGTTGGAGAAAGCTCTTCACCCAGAAGAGGATCTGATCCTCGCGTCGTCGATAGTGAACCCGCCGCTCCTCCGTGACCCTGGTCTCCCGTGCCTTCTCTTCCCTCTGCGGGGGTTTCACCTCGGCCGTCTGATTGCCCAGCAGTATCCAATCGATGTCGACACCGGTCAGGCGGGAAAGCGTGACCAGAAATTCTAGAGATGGCTTGGTAATGCCTCGTTCGACCTGCGAGAGGTACCCCTGGCTACAACCGAGTTGCTTCACCCAGTCGATTTGCCGTTTTTCCCCGCGCAGGCCGCGAATTCTCTTGCCTACGGCAACATAATCGATGGCCATAGCTCCCTTCCCTATGCCTTATTTAGCGCTAATGTATTCATATCGGTGATATCTCTATTATGCATATTGAAAAGAAATTTGCAAGGGGGCAGCTATCCTTTCTATGAGGGCTTGTCCTGCTGGAGCGCTATAGGCCTTTGAGCGGGAATTCGAGGAGAACGGGCGCCGAGGCATATCCCCCTTCTTCTGCCACTTTCCCGATAATGGTAAGGAGCGTATCCTGCACCTCCCAGGGGATGGAGAGTGGAATCTGGATGGTTTTGGTCTCCCCCTGCAGAATATCCCCCAGAAGCAGCTTTTGGAAGGGGAAAAGGGGATGGTCGGAGAGGAAGAAAGCCCGGACATTTTTGGCGGGTGCCCTCCCTGCATTGGTAACTTCCAGATACAGGGAATCCTGCTCTCCTGCGTCGAGGACACCGTTGTCATTGGCATCGATGAGCTGATAGACACAGCGTAAGAGGGGAAGGGGAGAATGATCGGTCGGCCCGGGTAGCAGGCTGGCCTTTTCCAGAGCCACTACCTGTCGGAGTAAGTGCTGGATTCCCTTCCCATCCTTCTCTCCCCTCTTGCTGGTCTCGGCCAGCCGGAGAGCCTCTCGCAGCACTCTTGTCGCAGCTTCCAGTTGTACGTCGCTTCCCAGTCGATGGGGGATTTCGTAGTCAGGAGTAATACCGGTATGATCGACACTCTTCCCGGCAGGGGTGAAGTACTGGGCCGTGGTTAAACGCAGGCCTGACCCGTCATGCAGGGGAATAATCGTCTGTACCGAGCCTTTGCCAAAGGTTTTTGTTCCCAGCACCACCGCTCGTCGCAAATCCAGTAAGGCTGCCGTGACGATCTCGGCTGCACTGGCACTCCCTCCATTTACCAGGACCACCAGGGGTAGCGTATGAAAACGGCCCTCATGCTTGGCTACAAAGCGGAGATTCTGGGTGGGGGCTCTGCCTTGGGTGAAGACGATGAGATTCCCCTCTTCCACAAACAGCTCTGTGACCTTTACCGACTGGTTGAGAAGGCCGCCCGGGTTATCACGCAGATCAAGGATCAGGCCCTTCATCCCCTCGTGTTGTAACCGCTCCAGTGCGGTTTCCAGTTCCTCGGCTGTCTGGCGGTAGAAGCTCTGCAGGCGAACATGTCCGATCTCCCCTTCCAGCAGGGTAGAGGTGACGGTGGTGAGGGTTACCAGCTCCCGGATGAGGGGGAAGTCACGGGGAAAGGGCTCACCTTCCCGCACGATGGTTAAGGTAACACGCGTCCCACGGGGGCCTCGAATACGGGAGACCGCCTCGGACACGGTGAGATTTTTGGTGGGCTGTCCATCGATCTTCAGTATGCGATCTCCGGCTTGCAGTCCTGCCCGCGCCGCCGGGGTGTCGGGTATGGTCTCCAGAATGGTGAGTTGTCCTCCCCTCACTCCGATCCGGATACCGATTCCACTGAAACTCCCCCAGTTTTCCTCCTGCATCTCCCGGAACTCCGGTGGGGTGAGGAAGGAGGAGTGGACATCCAGTGGTTGCATCAACCCCTTGATCAGGAGGTATTCCAGGTGCTTAAGCGAAAAAGGGAGAGAGAGTTCTCGTCCTGCTTGGGTGTAAAAGGCCTGGAGGGAGTGGAGAAAGTTCCCATAATCAGCGAGGGGAGCCAGGGGATAACGTGATTCGCTCTGGGGAAAGCGAACAACCAGGGCCTCCGGGGTTTCCGAGAGGGTCAGGGTGCCAGGAGGGAGCGAGTAACGCACCCGACTGACCGCTTCTTTAAACATCCGCGCATAGTCAAGCCGTCCCGGATCATAGTACAGGCGGTCGATCGTCCTGGTCACCTCGGCCAGCGTATAGGGATACGCATTCTCTTCCTGCCAGCGGTCGTTGGCACCGGCAGGAAGAGAGAACAGAAGGGCGGCGAGGAGAATAAGGACGAAGCCTATCCGTCTACCACGCATCCCCCAATCCTTTGTCCTTTCCTCATCACCTCCGGTACTCTGGGGCGGTGCCGCCTAGCGGACGGTCGGAGCCACCAGTTCCTTACACTTTTCGATCAGGAGGGGGAGGACCTTTTGCCACTCAGAGACCACACCGAAGTGGGCCTTTTGAAAGATGGCCGCGTCTGGATCTTTGTTGATGGCCACGATATGTTTGGAGTACCCGCATCCGGCGATGTGCTGGGCAGCCCCCGAGATCCCGACCGCAATGTAGAGATCAGGCGTCACCACGTTGCCGGTGAGACCGATTTGCATCTCAGGCGGGACCCATCCCTCATCCACGGCGGCTTTCGAGGCTCCTACCGCTCCTCCCAGGATCTTGGCCAGCTCTTCCAGGAATTTAAAATTCTCCGCTCCCTTCATTCCCCGTCCACCAGAAACAACGACACGAGCGGTTTGCAGCGATACCCCCTCTGTTTCCTTGAGCACCCGTTCTCGCACCCTGGTACGCATGATAGAGGGATCGATTTCCGCGGCAACCGGGATCACCTCCCCCTGCCGGCTATCATCGCGCTCAGCCGGGGGTTGGGTTTTGGCTCGCACCGTAGCCATTTGGGGACGTTTTTTCGCCACCAGTTCGGCCATGGCATTCCCCCCAAAGACCGGCCGGATCATTCGGAGCCGTTTCGTTTCCGGATCGATCTGCAGTTCCACACAGTCAGAGCCCAGACCGACCCTCAACCGAAAGGCGAGGCGAGGGGCCAGGTCCCGGGTAAGGGAGGAAACACCGAAGAGCAGAATATTGGGGTTGGCCTGCTTGCAGACTTTCTCCAGCACTGCCGTGTACGCATCCACCTGGTACTTGGCCAGCAGAGGGTCATCCACCAGATAGACCTTATCTGCGCCATGAGCGATCGCTTCTGTTGCTGCCTCCTCAATCCCCTGCCCCAGGATCACGGCCGAGAGTTCCTCTCCCAACTCATTCGCCAGCCTGCGGCCCACTCCAAGCATTTCGAATGTGATGGGAGCGAGTTTGCCCTCGCTCACCTCTCCAAAGATCATCACCCCTTTTTCCTCTGCCATCGTTCTCCTCTCCTCAAATGATTTTTGCCTCTCGTAGGCGACGGGCGAGATTCTCGACGATCTCCTCTGGCGTTTCCCCTTCGATGAACTCGCACTGTCCTTCATGCTGAGGGATGTAGAGATCCCGCAGCTCCATCAGGGCCGCCTGGGCCCCGACCTGGGTGGTATCGATTCCCAGATCGCTGGCCCCCCAGACCGGAACCTTCTTCCGTCCGGCGGCCATGATCCCTTTAAGGGTAGGGTAACGAGGCTTATTCATCTCGCTACTTACCGTAAGCAAGGCGGGAAGAGAGGTCTCTATCACTTCATATCCCCCCTCCACCAGGCGTTCGACGCGGAGACCTGAGTCCTGGACCTCGGCCTTGACCACCAGGGTGATACTCGGAATCCCTAGAAACTCTGCAATACCAACCCCTACCTGTCCCTGATCCCAATCCGAAGCCTGCCGGCCACAGAGGATGAGGTCGAACCGGCCCAGTTTTTTGATGGCTTGAGCCAGGGCATAGGCCGTGGTATAGGCATCAGCATCGAGGAAAGCCTCATCGTTCAGATGGTACCCTTCGTCAGCCCCCATGGCCAGAGCCTGCTTGATGGCCCGCTGTACAGAGTCTGGGCCCATGCTGAGTACCGTTACTTTTCCCCCATGTTGTTCCTTCAGCTGCAGGGCCGCTTCGATAGCGTGTTCGTCGTAGAGTGTGATGACCGGATCGACATTCGGGGGAGGAATCACTCGTTTCTGCTCCCGGTCGATCTTGAACGTATCGGCCGGGGCATCAGGGTCTGGTACCTGTTTGATACAGACGATGATATCCAACCTCCGCCTCCTTTCCTTGCGAGAGTTACGCGTGTATACATGATGACGAAAGTCCCTGGGCTTTTCTGTTGTCCCAGGCCCACCACAGAGGTCAGGAGGAGAGAGCGTCCCTCCCGCCTCTATGGTGAAAAACCGGTGGAGCATTTATGGCGCGCAGTACCGTGCCATAGATGAGGAGGCTTGCGCCATATCTGCCTGATGTGTTTTATTCCGAATATAGAGGAAGCAGATAGCGAAGTCAACCCCTTTCTCCTCCCGGACACTCTCAACAGATGTCGCTCCTGCTATCCCTCCTGGTTGGCGATCGCCTGGCCCCTCTCCACCGATGACCGGCTGCCACGATGCGTCCGGCACCATGACATGTTTCCCATCGTTGCAACTTTGATCACAACCAGGTGCCCTGGGAAAGGAGGAGTATCATTCTGCCCTCAGATCTCTCGCACGTCGATGATCTGATCTCCGAGTCTCTCCAGGCTCTGGACCAATGCGGCTGCTTCCACCCCCCGCACCTTGATGACAAACTCGCGCTCATCAGAATCACGGCCGGCAAAAGACCCGACACTCACGATCTCCCCCCCTAGCTGTTCCACGGTGGTGACCAGTTCTGTCAGCACCCCTTTCCTCTCCGGGGCTTTGACGGTGAGGCGGGTTCCTCGCTGTCCCCCACCCAGGAAGGAGACAAAGGCCTTAAAGATGTCTGTTTCGGTGATGATACCGATGAGGTGGTTGTACTGGTCGATGACCGGTAAGCTGCCGATCTTGTGATCGACGATGATACGCGCCGCTTCCTCAATCGGCGTGTCCGGGCTTATGGTGATGACCTCGGTTTTCATGATCTCCTGCACCTCCAGCTTGGCCAGGAGATAGTTCAACTCCCAAACGCTCAGGGAAGTCGCAGGAGAGGGCGAAGCATAAAGCAGATCACGCTCGGTGATGATACCGACCAGATTCCCCTGCTGGTCCACCACCGGGAGTCGGCGGATACGATTGGTACGCATGAGCTGCAGGGCATCCGGGAAAGGGGTCTCCGGATGTACTGTGATCGGATTAACCGTCATCCGTTCTCGGACTAACATCGGAAGATCCTCCCTGTTAGGAGTTACTGCTTCTGCGATTCTATCCCGTGCCTTCCCTCTCGAGTAAAGCAAAAGCAGTACCAGATAGCCTCCCCCTGAAAGGCCCTGCCCCTGAATACAGACTTCCTCCCCACCCCCCTCTTCAGAGCGTAGGGGCAGCAGGTAGATAGACAGCAGGCATGGAGTGGGGAGGGAAAGATCCCTCTCCCCGCTGTTTCTCCGGAGAGT
>RFHZ01000098.1 GCA_003696125.1 Nitrospinota bacterium | reverse complement strand
GGGGGAGGCGAGCTCGGCTTTGCCTCGGATATCGAGTTGATGTTCCTCTATGCCGGCAATGGGAAGACCACCGGGCCAGAGGTCATCACAACGGCGGCGTATTACGAGAGGCTGGTGGAGAGCTTTGCCCGTACCATTCGCGGTAAACGGGAAGGGATCTTTGAGATCGACCTGCGGTTGCGGCCGTATGGAAAGGCGGGGAGCATGGCCGTCTCTCTGGAGGCCTTTCGACGGTATTTTGCCCCGGATGGACCGGCCTGGGCGTACGAGCGACAGGCGTTGATCAAATTGCGACCCATCGCCGGTGACCCGCGATTCGGGGAGCAGGTGGTGCAACTCCGTGATGCGCTTCTCTATACCGGGGAGCGATTTGACGTGGCAGCGATGCGGGCGATGCGGGAGCGTCAACTTCGCCATCTGGTTGCCGGGGGAACGTTTAATGCCAAGTACAGTCCGGGAGGCCTGGTGGATCTGGAATATCTGGTGCAGGGACTCCAGATAACCTATGGACACCGCTATCCTCAACTACGGGTAACCAACACCGGCGAAGCCCTGCGCCGGTTGACCGCCCTGGGAATCCTGTCGCCAGAGGAGCATGCCCGGCTCTACGACGCCTATATCTTCCTGCGACGCTTGATCGATGCCTTGCGCATGGTTCGCGGCAATGCCAGAGATCTGGCCGTCCCTTCGGTCGAGAGTGAAGCCTTTGCCTTTTTGGCCCGGCGCCTCGGGTACGGAGATGATCTCCGGCGACTCCAGAGCGATTTGACGCGACACACCACCAGTGTGCAGGAGTTGTGCACGCGCTTACTCCCATAGAGGATATTGCCTCTTGGGGGGGAATCGAGTATACTGGAACGGAAAAGGGAGGTGGAGCAGCACACATCGCAGGAGAAAAAGGAGAAGAGCATGTCAGGAGAAAAAGCCGGGGTGGACACAGAAGCACAGGCCCATTTCCTCCAGGGAAATTCGTATCGTAACGAAGGGAAGATGGCCGAGGCGCTTGCCGAGTATCGGAAAGCCGTGGAGTTCTCCCCCGACTATAGCAAGGCCCGTTTCAATCTGGGAAAACTCCTCCTGGCCGAGGGACAGGTAGAAGAGGCCATCGCAGAACTCCAGCAGATCGGCTCCGAGGATCCGCTATACGCCAAAGCGCAGTACCTGCTCGGTATCGCCTATACCCAGAGCCGCGAGATAGATAAAGCCGTTACAGCCTATCGAGAAGCCCTCCAGGCAGATTCGGAGTTGGGAGCAGCTTACTGGAATCTAGGGCTGCTCTATCTGGAACAGCGACGATACATCGATGCCATTGACATGCTCAAGCAGGCCATCGACCGTTTTCCCGATTCTGCCGTGCTCTACTATAACCTGGGGAATGCCTATGCGCAGGATGCCCTGTACGAAGGGGAGATCTTGAACTACTCCCGGAAGGAGGATGCGGTAGAAGCTTACCGGAAAGCGATCGCCTGTGATCCGGAGTTTGCCAAAGCCTACTATAACCTGGCCTGCCTGCTGCAGAAGAGTGATCGCGAGGAGGGGATAGCCGCCTGGGAGCAGTACCTGGAGGTGGCCAGAAAGAAGAAAGAGGAAGCGGAGTGGGTGAAAAAGGCGCAAAACTATCTGGCCGAGCTCAGAGAGGCCTAGCTGGGGTGGTGATCTGTGCAGAGCAATGAGAGCGGATCTATGGAACATGAGCTGCGATCGGTAACCATCTATACCTTACAGTTTAAGATTCAAGGTCAGATTCGTGTCCCGCCTGATGGCTATCGTGCCCGCATTTCTGATCTCCTGAATCGAGAAACCACCCAGTTTATCCCCATAGTCAATGCCAAGGTTTTCAATCTGCGTAACGACGGGGTCATCGTCTCTTCTCCGGTTGTTGTCGTGAATAAAGCCCAGATTACCCTGGTATTTCCGGATTGACCGCTAGCAGAAGCTGGGTCAGGAAGAGGAGGAAAAGATGGAGGAGCGGGTACAGGGTGATGAAGTGAGAGATGCGGGTAAAGAGCAGGAAGGGTCTCCTTCGGGCTTAACCTATCGGGCAGCCGGGGTGGAACCGGCAGAAGAGCGGGCGCGTGCCCTCCTCGCCTGGGTGACCCAGACGCAGGGGTTGAACAGGCAGTATCCCCTGCTCCTCCCTCTCGGCTACTTTGCCAACGTGATTCGACTCGATGACCGGTGCGGGTTGGCCATTGCGACCGATGGGGTGGGGACCAAGATTCTGCTGGCCCAGATGCTGGGGATGTACGATACCATCGGGATCGATGCCATTGCCATGAACGTGAACGATGTTTTGTGTGTAGGAGCCACACCGGTCTCGGTGGTCGATTACCTTGCCGTGCAGCAGATGGACCCGCAGGTGTTGGAGGCGATCGGTCGGGGACTCTTTCACGGGGCGCAACAGGCCGGGGTGCATATCGCCGGAGGAGAGATTGCCCAGATCAGGGAGATGCTGCGCGGGGAGGAGGAAGGGAAGGGGCTGGACCTGGTCTGTACCTGTGTCGGGGTGGTTCCGCTGGATCGGATAATCATCGGGCAGGAACTCCGTCCTGGGGATGTGGTGATCGGGGTGCAGAGTACCGGTATTCATAGCAACGGCCTTACCCTGGCCCGCAAGATCTTCTTTGACCGCCATCACCTGTCTGTCCATCATCGCTTCCCTGAGCTTGGTACCAAGACCCTGGGAGAAGAGCTGTTGACCCCTACTGCCATCTATGTGCCTGAGGTGGTGGAGCTTTTGACCCACCAGGTCCCGATCAAGGCGATTACCCATATCACGGGGGGTGGCTTGTTAAACCTCTTACGGGTTGAGGCGGCTGTCGGTTTTGTCCTCGATACCCTTCCTGAACCGCCACCGATCTTCTCTCTTATCCAGTCCCACGGGCAGGTCCCCCGGGCCGAGATGTACGGGGTGTTCAATATGGGAATCGGGTTATGCCTGGTTGTCGAGCCTGGGGTGGTCGATCAGGTTCTCGCCACCATGCAGAAGCATGGTCGCAAGGCGTATCGCATCGGGTACGTGACGCAGGAGCATCCGAGACAGATCTATCTGGAAAAGGAAGGGTTGATGGGGAGTGCTAAAGAGGGATTCGTTCCGGTTTAAATTGAGATTCGAAGGGTTTGGTATGTGGATGCTTTAGATCGTCCAAAACTCTCCGGCATCGAGAACGCAGAGCAGGTCATGTGCGGCGAAAGACTCTGCTGGCGACAGAGAATCCTGTCTAGAGAGAGGAACCGTTATGTCTCAGTATTGGTATGATGAAGGATGGTCACGACCGGTTAAACGAAGTTCGTTATTTATAGAGGCGCTCTGGCTCTTTGGGATGATTGCCCTTTTTGTCATCGGCATCGGCCTCTTCTTCCTCTTCCTCGGCTTTGTCCTGATCCTCCTCATCCCCGGTTTTCTCTACTCCCTGTGGCGGCTGACCAGGCGTCCGAAGAGCGTGTCCAGAGCAGGCGTTCCCCAACCCCTCTCCAGACAGCAAACGGTAGAGATCTACCTGGAGGATCGAAGGGAGCGGTAAGAGCCTGCCTGTAAGGAGAGAACTGGAGGGAGAATCGTGGTGCCGAGGCCCAGAGTCGAACTGGGGACGCAAGGATTTTCAGTCCTTCGCTCTACCGCCTGAGCTACCTCGGCACCGGAATATTTTCAAGGGCTTGCGCGTAGGATCGCGCCGCCGGTGAGAAGCGGTTGGGCCTTGCGAGCACTCTACCCCGCCAGGGGACGGAAAGAACGATCCAGGATTCCTCTACTTCCTCTATGAGAGGCTTTCAGTTTAGCAGACTTTGGGAGGAGAGTCAAGAGAGAATTCGATGGAGCAGCAATTCCCTAAGATGCGCGTATTATAGCGGATGCGGAAAGCCATTCGCGAACAACGGTATCGTATCAGTGCGCATGCAAACGAAGAGATGTCGGAAGATGACCTTTCAAAGGCCAGAGATTTATGTAGACAATGTTCCGGCCTGGGTCTGCGTGCGATGCGGTGAGCAGTATTTCGCTGCACCGGTCTATAAACGGCTGGAGGAGATTGCCAGACATCGGGATCGTATCGAGAAGACCGTCTGCTTTCCCCTGGCAGAGTACGATATGGTGCTGAGCTGATGGGCGAGGCGGCCTGCTGTCTCGACTGCTGCCTGCCACACAAAACCTACTGCAGTACTGTTGTGAAAATTGATAGGAGGGTCAGTCCTTCGCTCTACCGCCTGAGCTCCCTTGGCCCCGGGATAAGGGAATCTCAAACCGCTTAAACGCCAGGGCAGCCTAACAGAGTAAAAAAGCATTGACAGGAGAATCAGCCATGCGTGCCACCGTCAAATTGTCTGAGCTCGTCGGCGCGATGGAGGTGCAATCTGAGGAAATCTTCTCCTACCTCAACAAAGCCACCGGCGAGGTCGTCACCATTACCAGAGAGGAGCTCTGGGCTGCTGAGGAAGACAGACCCCTGGCAGACTTCCCAGAATGGCAGCAGCAGGAAATACAGTTGGCCCGAGAAATCCTGGGATCGGAGGGTTACATTCCCCTGCCGTCAAAATACGAGATTCATGAATATGCGATCATGGAACGGTTCTGTTTGTCCCTTCCCGATGAATATCTGCGAGAGAAGATGTACCGTTCGATTAAAGGGAGAGGGGCCTTCCGGAGATTCAAAGAGAATATTTATCGATACGATATCGCTGACGAATGGTACAGGTATAAAGAGGAGGCGCTCAGGCAGATTGCTATCGCCTGGTGTGAAGAGAACGATATCCCCTATACCGATTGATCCCTGGCGTGGGTCTTCCCGGTGGTTCTGCAAGGTCATATACCTGTTTTCGTCGAGGAAATCATGGGGAAAGGAGGAAGAAGATGCCCCTTTCGATAATCGGTGCCGGCTTTGGTCGGACAGGAACTTTTTCGCTCAAGATGGCCTTGGAGATGCTTGGGGTGGGACGCTGTTACCACATGGCCGAGGTGATCGAGAACCCGGAGCATGTTGCGGTGTGGAGCAAAGCTGCCGAAGGGAAACCGGTGGATTGGGATGCCCTGTTTGAGGGGTACGGGGCTGCGGTCGATTGGCCGGCCTGCCATTTCTGGAAGGAATTACTCGCGCACTATCCTGACGCCAGGGTCTTGCTGACGGTCCGGGATGCGGAACGCTGGTACCAGAGCATGTATGACACCATCTATCAGGCATTGACCCGCCCTCACCGGCGTCCGCTCCCCAACGGGCAGCGCGACATGGCGAGAAAGATCATCCTGGAGCAGACCTTTGCCGGCCGCTTTGCAGACCGGGATTATGCCATCGCCGTGTACGAACGTCACAAGGCAGAGGTGCAGCAGGTGGTTCCTGCCGACCGGCTGCTCGTATACCAGGTGTCCGAAGGCTGGGAGCCTCTCTGTCGTTTTCTCAACCGGCCGTTGCCCGAAGCGCCCTTCCCCAGGCTCAACTCGACCGCCGAATTCCAGAAACGCTTCGGCAGGAGGTGATGTACACAGGATTCTTTCCTCCTTGACAGCTCTCTCAAAATCCGGTTAAGGTAGGGAAAAGCCGGGGGTAAAAGGGGATT
>RFHZ01000947.1 GCA_003696125.1 Nitrospinota bacterium | reverse complement strand
TAGTCGTACAGTTCCATGCTGTGGCTCATGTCGAGCATGATCACCGTGGCGCTCCGAGCCGCGTACTCCCGTTTATACACGGCAAAATCATCCGGATGAATCTCCAGGGGGAGCTGGGGTAAGGCGGGAGGCCCGTCGTCGAGACTCTTCCGAAAGAGGGCATTCTTTAAGGTCTGTCCCAGATCAAAATCGAAATGATCCCCGTACTCATACCGCTTGGTCTCGTCGGTGCGGTCCCCCCCTCGTCCCTGCCGGGGGGTGCGATGCTTCCCATACCAGTCGCGTTTGACCACGTTAAAGATATCGCGTAAGGCCTTGGCTCCGATCTTCCTCTGCCCCTTGGGCGTCAGCTCGAGCTTTCCCTCCCTGGTACGGAAATAGCCCGAATCTTCCAGCATCTGTTCCATGACCTGTAACTGCCGGATCTGCTCTACCGCCTCCTCCCCTAACAGTTGTCGAACCTGGTCCAGATCGAGGTCGCTGAGGCTCCCATAGCCCCAGCGGGCAAATTTCAACAGGTCTTCGAGCCGGGAGAGCTCCTGCAGGACCTGCTCCCCTTCTGCCATCCCCATCATCTGGCTCCCCCGGAAGGGGAATTTGCTCAGTAACTCCTCGAGGCGCTGGATCTGGTCCAGGTAATTCATCAGATCGGCCAGTTGCTGTTCAGAAAGGCTATCCAGGCTATTGAGCAGGTGCTCCAGGCTCTCTGCCGAGGCATCAAGGTTGGCCAGGAGATTATCCAGAAAGCTCTCATCCTCCAGCAGTCGATTCATCTGATCAAGCATGCGGCTGAGGTTCTGGTACACCTCACTCTCCGAGGGGGGGGAGCGCCGGCGCGAGCGCTGCTGCATCCGCTGCTGCAATCGCTCCCGCAGTTGCTGGTACTGCTGGTAGATGCGTTCCATCTGGGAAGCGATCAGCTCCGATTCCTGCCGGTACCGTTCCTGCAGCCGCTCCATGAAATCCTGAATCCGTGAGAAATAGTCCTGGATCTTCTGCATCAACTCCTGTATCTGCTCGGTGCTCAGCTTGAAGGAATCGGGGGAATAGCGCTGGAGGATATCTTTTTTCTTCTGTTCTACCTGGCGCATAATATCCTGTAAACCGCTCATCGAGCGCATCCCATCTTCTGAGGTCAGCCCTTTACGCAGGATATCTCGCCAGGCCCAGTTGAGATCACCATGTCGAAACAGTCCCTCGGCCAGGGCATCCATGATATCATCCGGTCGGACGTTGAACACATCCTGTGTTCCATCCCAGGCAGAATAGCGAAAACGTCTCATCAGGTCCTCCACCACAGGAGAAATATAATACCCGCCCGGCCCTAGGGGGGCGGGGTGCTCTCTTTTCCGATGAGCACGAGCCTGACATCCATCACATTGGTGTTGGTCGGACCCGTGATCAGCAAGTCTCCCAGAGGAGAAAAGAAGTGATAGGAATCGTTCCGCTGTAAGAAGTGCAGCGGATCCAATCCCAGGTGCTCTGCCCGCCGCACCGTTTCCCCATCCGCGATGGCCCCGGCCGCATCGGTGGGACCGTCGGTACCATCCGTGCCTCCACTCAGGATGACCACATTGGGCCAGCCAGCAATATCGAGGGCAGCGGCCAGGACAAACTCCTGGTTCCGCCCTCCCAAGCCATCGCCACGAATGGTTACGGTCGTCTCCCCCCCAGAGATGAGACAGGCGGGAGGAGGGATCGGATGGCCGGAGTGGAGCACTTCTTTGGCCATGGCGGCATGCATGCGGGCAATCTCCCGGGTTTCCCCTTCCACAAAGGTGGAGAGGATCAGCGGTCGCAATCCCAAGATTTCCGCCTGCGCGGCAGCCGCCTTTACCGCCAGGATATTGCTCCCGATGATCACATTCTGCGTCTTGGCAAACACCGGATCACCGGCCTTGGGGGTTTCCGGAATCTTTCCCTCTACCCCCTGTTGGAGGTACGCTCTTATAGAGGGAGGGACTTCGTCCAGGATCTGGTACTTCTCAAAGATACGAAAGCAGTCCTGAAAGGTGCTCTGGTCAGGTACGGTGGGACCAGAGGCAATGACATCGAGCGGATCACCGATGACATCGGAGAGGATCAGGGTGAGCAGGGTCGCCGGGGCAGCCAGCCGGGCCAGTTGTCCTCCCTTTACCTGGGAGATATGTTTCCGCACCGCATTGATCTCGTTGATATTTGCCCCGCACCGGAGCAGCAGCCTGGTTACCTCTTGTTTCTCACTCAGGGTGATCTGCGGAACCGGAGCCGGCAGCAGGGCTGACCCCCCACCAGAGATGAGGCAGATGACCAGATCGCGTTCACCCCGGGCCTGTAAGAGCTCTACCATCTGGCGGGCTCCCGATACACCCGCCTCATCGGGTACCGGATGGCCTGCTTCTACCAGCGTGATCTTCTGGACCCGATCGGTATGACCGTATTTCACGGTCACGATCCCCCCACAGAGCCATTCCCCCACGATCTCTTCTACAGCCACGCCCATGGCGGCTCCCGCTTTTCCTGCCCCCACAACATAGACCCCAGCATACTCGGGCAGGTGGTACCGCTTCCCCTCCACAACCAGATCATCTCCCTGCCGGTGCAGGTATCGTCTGACCGCCTCCTTCGGGTCAACCGCCTGCAGGGCAGCGGCAAAAATCTGTCGGGCCTGCTCGCGTAACCGGGTCTCTACTTCTCCCACCGCCTTCACTCCTTTCCACTCAGAATAGCGTCCACCACACCAAGGAACTTCTGCACATTATACGGCTTGGGGATAAAAGTCTCTACCCCTTGCTCCAGCAGATCACGGAGTTCGTGTTCCTGACTGTATCCACTGGACAGGATGATCTTCACCGCCGGGTTGAGCCTTCGTAGGGCATGAAACGTCTCTCGACCACTCATCTTGGGCATGACCATGTCGAGAATGACGAGAGCAATCTCCTCTCCATGTTCCTGATAGAGTTGTAGCGCCTCCATCCCATTCTCTGCCGTCATGACCGGATATCCCTTAAGGGAGAGGATATCCCTTCCTAACTCCCGTATGGTGGGGTCATCATCAACCAGCAGAATCGTCTTCTCCTTTCTCCCCCTTTCTGCCTCTGCCCCCTCTTCCCCGTCTTGTCCGGTCCTCTGCACAATCCAGAGCGTCAACTGCTCACCGTTAGGATCCTTGACGGAGAGGATTCGTCCCCGCAGGCTCCGCTCTCTCCCTTCCTGATCGCGTATGATCCACTCCTCTTCCCTCTCTTCCCCCTCTTGCCGGGAGGAGACGAGTTCCCCCAGGTGATGCCAGCCTTGCCGGTTGACCTCTTCCCGGGCATAGCCGGTTATCTCTTCCATCCGCCTGTTATAAACCCGGGCACGGCCCCCGGCATCCAGGAGCATGATGCCATCGGAGACCCCTTCGATCAGGGTGGTGGCCAGAACCTGTTCTGCCGACACCGCCTCTTCCAGATGGCGGTACGCGGTTATATCCTGCTCGAGGCTAAAGAAGCCGGTGATCTCCCCCTGATCCCGCAGGGGGATGAGTGTCATCCGCACGGGCACGACGGTGCCGTCTTTGCGTAGACGCTGCGTTTCCTGTGGCGAGATCTCCTCCCCGGACAGCACCCCTTCCTGCCACGCTTCCATCACCGGCCGGTGTTCTGGAGGGGTCAATACGGCGAAAGGCTGCCCGACTATCTCCTCTGCCCGGTACCCAAACATCCTTTCGGCCGCAGGATTCCATCCCTGGATGATCCCTTCGGTGTTACAGGCGATTACCGCCTCTTCTGTCCCCTCAAGGACCGAACGATACCGTGCCTCTGCCATCCGGAACTCATAGGAGAGTTTGGCCTTCTCAATGCCCACGGCAATGCGGTCTGCCAGAACCGTAGCCATCCAGATATCCTGCTCCGTAAAACGCCTCTCTCGCCTTAAGGCAGCCAGGGCCAGTCCTCCCCACATCTGTCCACCGGAAAAGAGGGGTACCGCCAGGTAGGAAGAGACCCCTTGCGTATCCGGATAGGTTTCGGCAGAAGAGGTATCCGCAATCAGTATCGGCTCCTGCGAGAGCACGGCTTTGCCCACGGCACTCCGGGAAAGGGGGAGGGGGGAGGGGAGAGGAGGCTGGCCAGCAGAGGCACCCGTAGACAATGGGATCAGCCCATTCCCCTCGCTGTTCAGCAAAAAGAGCGTACACCTGTCTCCCAGTACGTTCTCCACCACCCGTGGAACCTCCTGGAGCATCTCTTTCAACTCCCGGGAGCGACTAAAAAAGCGATTCAGGAGGGAAAGGAAGGAGACGAGCTGCTCCTGGGTCTCCTGCATCTCTCTATACCCCTTCATCAAGGCCGGGATCTCTTCTCCCAGGCGTACCGGGCCGAGAGGGCGGAGCCAGGAGGGGAGGGAGGAAGACGGGGACGGGATCAGGAGACGAAAGGGGTGAACAACCTGTCTCCAATAGGTAAAGAGGAGGGCGAGGAAGAGGAGTGTCCCTCCACCTGTGGCCAGGAGGAAGAGCCAGGGGAGGAAAGTCGCTGACCGGGAACGGAGGGACGCCCCAGAGGGGAAAAGTCCCACCTCTACCTTGCCCCCTGCCTTTCCCTGCACGGTCACGCCTGCACTGGCCACGAGCACCTCCTGCGAGCTGGTCGCCAACTGCTTGATGATGGCGTCGTAATTCTGGGGGACAGGAGGGAGCCCTGCCTGTTGAATCAAGGGATTGTGGGTACCAAGCCGTCGGGCCAACACCTTTCCCCGGGAATCGAGAAGATAGATGTAGACCACTGCCGGGTCCTGTGCCACAGCGGTCAAAAGGCTTTCGATCCTCTCTGGCGCGACCGGCGAGAGGAAGTGAGGGAGCATCTGGGCCAGCAGAGATGCATATCCCTTCCCCTTGGCATCCAAAGACGCCCATCCCTCTCTCCCTGTCTGTCCTGCAGGAGTGAAGAGGAGGATGGTGCTGCCGAGGAGAAAGGAGATGAACAGGACCCCACCGAGGGATAAGAGGAGGAGCGATGGTAAAAAGCTATGAAGGTAGCGGGGAGTGCGGACACGTTTCATCTATGCCTTCCTTCATTTCCTAACCCTGACTCGAATCTTGATCTTCTCTCAACATACCCTATCTCACCCGCAAAAGCAATTTTTTGTTCTCGCCATATCCCTTTTCTTATTCCTGGAACCTGAGCAGCTTTTTACAGAGCGGGAGCAGGGGAAGTATCCAGACCAGCAGGGTGATCCCTCCCAAGATCGCACTCACCGGCCGGAGGAAAAAGGGGCTCAGCCCCCACTGCGATTTGATGAGACTGATCATGAAGTTCTGTTCCAGGATCGGCCCCAGGACCAGGCCCAGAACGATCGGAGCCACAGGGAAACCGTAACTCTCCAGGAGAAAGCCGAGTATCCCCATTACCAGCATGAGCCCGATATCAAAAGCACTGTTGTTAATGGCATACGCCCCCACGATACACATGAGCAAGATGGCCGGCATCAGGATATTGCGAGGAACCCGCAGGACATGGCTGCTGGCCCTGATGGCCAGATACCCCATCGGGATCATCAACAGGTTGGCCAGGATAAAGGTGATATAGATAGAGACCAGCACATCGGTATACTGTTGAAAGATGACCGGACCAGGCCGCAGGCCTTTCAGCATGAGGATACCGATGACGATGGCGGTGACCGAATCGCCGGGAATGCCGAAGACCAGGGCCGGGATCCAGGCACCGGCCAGCGCAGAGTTGTTGGCAACCCCGGCATCGACCAGGGGTTCGAGGGCGCCTTTGCCAAACTGCTCCGGTGCTTTGGAAAACTTTTTGGCTGCCCCATAAGCCAACCAAGCGGCAATGTCTGCTCCGGCTCCCGGCAAGGCACCGACCAGGAGCCCGATCACCCCGCCGCGCACCATATTGACCCGGTAGCGCCAGAGGATAGGCAGGGCAGGTCGCAGCATCGCCTTGTGCTCCAGCCTGGCCAGGGAGGTGTGCATCTCCCCCCGCAGGACGTTACGTAAGACCTCGGCCAGACCGAAGAGCCCGATCATGGCCGGGATAAAGCTGATACCACCCAGGAGATTGCTGCTGCCGAAGGTGAAACGGGGAAAGCCGAGGGTGATATCGATGCCGATGGTGGAGAGAAAGAGGCCGATGAGGACAGAGAGCATCCCTTTCACCGGCGATTCGGTGGCGATGAAGGCGGCGGTGCTGAGGCCGAGTAAGGCCAGCCAGAAGTACTCAAAGCTGGTAAACTGGAGGGCAAACTCCATCAACAGCGGCGCTCCCACAATGAGCGCAATGGCTCCCATGACCCCTCCCAAGGCAGAACCGAGCACATCGATGCCGAAGACAAGATGGACCTTGCCCTGCAGGCTGAGTGCATGGGAGTCTTCGGTATAGGCGGCGGTGGCCGGCGTCCCGGGCATGCGCACCAGTGCGGCTGGGATGTCCCCGGCAAAGATGGCCATCGCCTGCATGGTGACAATGGTGGCCAGGGCCGGCACCGGATCTAACAAAAAGGCGATGGGAACCAGCAACGCCGTGGCCAGGGTGGCGGTCAGGCCGGGAATGGCACCGACAAAGAGACCGTAAAAGGAGGCGAGAAGGATCGCCAGGATGGTGACCGGATCGGCCAGCTCGCTCAGGCTCTGCAACACGATGTGGAACATGGATATTTACCCTGCACCTTTACGCATTAAAACCACCCTTCCACCAGGCCAGCGGGCAGCGGAACGCCTAGCAGTTTATTGAAGAGAAGATATGTTGCCATCGTGAGGGCAATGCTCAGCAAAATACTGGTCCTCCATCGCACCCCCAGGCTGAGCATGAGCCCTGCCAGGAGGCACACAACGGTCAGGATGAATCCCACATATTCCACGACCAGCAGGTACAGGATAACGGCTAACACTACGAGGAGGGCATTGATCCGCTCCCGGGTGAAGAAAGGTCGTGGCCAGCGCGGCCAGGCCCTCCTCCTCACCTGCTGCAGTACCACCCAGAGCCCAAACAGGATAAACAGCGCCCCCAGGATCTGGGGGAAGAGGCCTGGTCCCGGATACCCCCCGCTCAGGGTGGGGAAGCCGGAGGCTTCCACCATGATGAAGATCCCGAGGGCAACGATGCTGACACTGAGGACGAGCTCCATGAAAGGGGACCTCTACGGGGCCAGACCGGCGGCCCGCAGGAGCTGTCCATTCACCGTATCCTGCAGGGCGAGAAAGTCGTGGAAGGCGCTCCCTACCCGGAAGTCAGCTCCAAACCCGCTGTTTTCGATGAACTGTGTAAACTCGGGGGAGTTCACCGCCTTGGTTACGGCATCGTACAACACCTGGAGCACCTCCTCTGGTGTTCCTCGTGGCGCGGCAATCCCTGCCCAGCCTCCTATGGAGAAATCTATCCCCAGCTCTTTCAGCGTCGGGACATCGGGTAAGGCTTTTAGCCGTTTATCCGACATCACGGCCAGACTCCGGGCCTTTCCCCCTTCGATCAGGGGGAGGGCTTCCAGGGGACTACAGGTACAGATATCTACCCCTCCGGCCGCCAGCTCAGCCAGGGCAGCAGAGGCCCCGGTACTGGGCACCCAGCGCACGGCATTCGTATCCAGGCCTTCTCCCTTCAGCCAGCCGATGCGGGCCAGGTCCCACACCCCGCCGGCAGCGGTTCCGGAGGCGGTAAGCTTGCCCGGGTTGGCCCGGATATACTCCATCAACTCCTTATACGTCTTCCAGGGGGCATCGGCCCGTACCGTGATGCCGGCCGGGTTGTTGATCAGCAGGGCAATCGGTTCATAGTCTCTATAACTCAGGTCGGTGAGTCGCAGCCAGTGCATCATGGTGATCTCGATCGTGATCATGCCCAGCGTATAGCCATTCGGCTTGGCGGTCGCCGTAGCCGAGTGACCCACCACCCCTCCCCCACCGGTACGGTTCACCACCCCGACTCGCTGTCCCAAGACCTTCTCCAGGCTAACGGCCAGGGCACGCGCGGTGCGATC
>RFHZ01000946.1 GCA_003696125.1 Nitrospinota bacterium | reverse complement strand
GAAAACCCGCATGGCAAATACCCAGCAGACAGGGGGAGGAGAGATGACGGATATCCTGGTCGGAACGGTCAAAGGCCCGGGAGAGAAGTCCCACGAATACCTCTTCATCACCTCGGACCATAAGCATACCAAAATCGGAGAGTTCGTCTTCTATCAGGCCCAGATCGATACCGAAACCCGGCCGATCCTCGGGAAGATCGTGGAACGCCGCCTGGTCCGTAGCCTTCCGGATAGCTTCCTGGCCGATCCCCAGATCTCTCCCCGCCTGGTATCCCGCCTGATCGGGTGTGAGCTGGTGCAACCCGAACTCTACGAAGTGGTGGTTGCCGTCACCGGGTTCTACGATCCGGCCCTGGGGAGCTTTGTCAATCCCCGCATCCCTCCCCAGCCGGGACAGCAGGTGTTCCTCGCCTCTGACGACCTCCTGGCCCAGGTTCTCAGTGCCAAGGCCCAGGGCTCTGTCGGCTCAGCTCATCTCGGCTCCCTGCTCACGCGAGAAGAGGGACGGGTTCCCATTATCCTGCGGGTAAAAGAGCTGGTGAGTACCCATCTGGCCATTCTGGCCAGCACCGGGAGCGGGAAGAGCTATACGGCCAGTGTCTTGATCGAGGAGTTGATGCGTCCCTATAACCGGGCAGCGGTCCTGGTCGTCGACCCCCACGGGGAATATGGTACCCTCAAGGCCATCGAAGGGCATCCGGCCTTTCGGGAGGGGAGTTACACCCCTACGGTCCGCGTCTTCCAGCCGGAAAAGATCAAGGTCCGTCTCTCTTCCCTGACCGAAGCAGACCTGTGTTATCTCCTCCCCAACCTCTCCGATAAGATGAACTTCTTCCTGCGCCAGGCCTACCGCACGGTTACCCGGAGAGCCAGACGGGATGAACTCGACTCCTATCTCTGGGGGCTTGACGACCTCAAAGAAGCCCTCTTCAACGTGACCAACCAGGGTCGCGACGATGGAGAAGGGAAAGACCATGATCTCTCCACGATCAACGGGCTGATCTGGAGGTTAGAGTCCCGTTTTGGGAAGGCCTCCTCTGTCTTTTCCGACAAAGAACATATCCCGCTGAATGCCCTCTTCAAACCGGGACAGTGCACGGTATTCCAGCTTTCGGAAATCGAGCAGGAGGAACAGCAGGTCATTGTCGGAACCCTGCTGCGGCGTATTTACAAGGCACGCCTCGATACCACCCGTAACCGTATCCTCCCCTCCTCGGAGAACTACATCCCCTATCCGGTCTTCATTCTCCTGGAAGAGGGGCATCGCTTTGCCCCCCAGGGAGCAACAGTCGTTACCACCAGCATCCTGAAGACCATCCTGGCCGAGGGGAGGAAGTTTGGGGTGGGGGTAGGGATCATCAGCCAGCGTCCGGGCAAGCTCGATGCCGACGTGCTCTCCCAGTGTATGACCCAGTTCATCATGCGCATCGTCAACCCGATCGACCAGAGCAGCATCGCTTCTGGCGTGGAAGGGGCGGGTCGCGACCTGCTCGATGAACTCCCTGCCCTCTCCAAAGGCCAGGTCATCGTTGCCGGTGCCGCGGTCAACACCCCGGTTTTGTGCCGGGTACGGAAGCGCTATACGGCCCATGGAGGAGAAACCCTCGATGCACCGGCCGACTGGCTCTCCTATTTTTCCCCCACCCAGGAGCAGAGACGTCAACAAGACACCTCCCTCCTCATCCAGGGAGAGGAAGAGGTGAACATCAGGGGCTTTGCCATCTGAGGCAGGAGGGATGGGAAGGAGCATGCATCGACATTCATACCGGTTGCATCTGGGCTGCCTCTGCCTGCTGGGCTGGATCCTCGTGGCCTGCACTCCCAAGAGCACCCTGTGGCGAGCCTATCTCAACGAGGGGATCACCTTCTACCGGCAGGGTCGCTACGACCAGGCCGAACAGATGTACCGGGCCGCGCTCAGGGAGGTGGAGCCTTTTGGGGCAGAGGATCCCCGTCGTGCCATGATCCTGCACAATTTAGCCCTGCTCTATAAGACCCAAAAGCGATACGCCGAAGCCGAGTCGTTTTACAAGCAGGCCATCGCCATCGATGAGAAAGCCCTCGGTCTCGACCATCCCTCGCTGGCCACCAGCCTGAACAACCTGGCTCTCCTCTACAAGGCGCAGGGGAGATACGAGGAAGCCGAATCGCTCTACCGGTGGGCCCTGCGCATCCGGGAGAAAGCCCTGGGACCGGAACACCCTGATGTGGCCTCCACGCTCAATAACCTTGCCGAGCTCTATACTGCCCAGGGGAAGTTTGCCCAGGCAGAACCTCTGTACCAGCGTGCCCTGGCCATCTGGGAACACACCTTAGGACCGCAGCATCCCTATGTAGCGGTCGGTCTGGAAAACTATGCGGACCTGCTACGGAAGATGCAACGAGAGGAAGAGGCGAGAAGGCTGGAGGCACGGGCCCAAACCATCTGGACCAGATACCGCCAGCAGAATCCGCCGACCAGGTAACAGAGTAACGTTCAGGAGAGGGGAAAAGAGATGCTAAAACCGGGCAAAACCTATCAGGAGACGGTGGAGCGATTTCGCTGGGAGATTCCCGACTATTATAACATCGCCGTAGACATCTGCGACAAGCATGCCCAGGCACCTTCCCGACGAGCCCTCATCTATCATGATGAAGAGACCGATACCGTTACCGAGTATACCTTTGCCCAGCTCAAAGAGTTGAGCAACCGGCTGGCCAACAGCCTGCAGGGACTCGGCCTGGGACGTGGGGATCGGATCGGGATCGTGCTGACGCAACGGCCGGAGACGGCATTGACCCATCTGGCCGCGTACAAACTCGGGGCCATCACCATTCCCCTCTTCTCCCTCTTTGGCCCTGATGCCCTGGAATACCGCCTGGGGGATAGCGAGGCAAAGATGGTGGTCGTGGATGAAGAAAACCTGGAAAAGATCGTGGCCATCCGCCCTCATCTCCCCTCTCTCCAGCAGATCATCGTGGTGGCAAGCAAACCGGTAGCAGAGTTTCCGGTGTTTGCTGACCTGCTCCAGCAGGGGGCAGAGACTTTCTCACCGCTGCCGACCCGGGCCGATGATCCGGCCCTGATCATCTACACCTCTGGGACCACCGGATCCCCCAAGGGGGCTCTCCATGCCCATCGTGTCCTGCTGGGTCATCTCCCCGGTTTTGAGTTTCCCCACAACTTTGCCCCCCAGCCGGGGGATTGCTTCTGGACCCCGGCCGATTGGGCCTGGATCGGCGGGCTGATCGATATCCTCTTTCCGGCCTGGCATCACGGGCTCCCCGTGGTGGCCTATCGTGCCCGGAAATTCGATCCAGAAAAGGCGTTTGCCCTCCTGGCCCGCCACCGGATCCGGAATGCCTTCCTCCCCCCTACCGCCCTCAAGATGATGCGTGAAGTGCCCCATCCCAGGGAACGCTATCGCTTCAGCCTGCGCACCGTAGGGAGCGGAGGAGAGTCGCTCGGCGAAGAGGTACTCGCCTGGGGGCGAGAGGAGTTAGGCGTGACCATCAACGAGTTTTACGGCCAGACCGAGGTGAATCTCGTGATCGGGAACTGTCATGAGGTGATGGAAATCAAACCCGGTTCTATGGGGAAGCCGATCCCAGGACACCAGGTGGCCATCATCCAGGAGGATGGGAGTCCCACCCCGGTCGGGGAAATCGGGGAAATCGCCATCAAGCGCCCGGATCCGGTGATGTTTCTCGGCTACTGGAACAACCCGCAGGCCACGGCAGAGAAGTTTATCGGGGACTGGGCCTGTACCGGTGACCTGGCCCGTATGGACGAGGAGGGGTACTTCTGGTTTATGGGACGCAAAGACGACCTGATCATCAGCAGCGGGTATCGCATCGGCCCGGCCGAGGTGGAGGACACCATCCTCAAACACCCGGCCGTCTCCATGGTCGCGGTGATCGGTGCGCCCCACGCCATACGGGGCACCATTGTCAAGGCTTTTATCAGGCTGAAACCCGGCTTTCAGCCTTCAGATGCCTTAACCCGCTCGATCCAGGATTTTGTCAAAGCCCGGCTGGCAGCGCATGAGTATCCACGCGAGATCGAGTTCGTGGAGGCCCTTCCTCTCACCACCACGGGGAAGATCATGCGCCGGGTGCTGCGCCAGCAGGAAGAAGAGCGGTACCGGCAGCAAAGGGGGTGAGCCTCCTGAATGAGAAAGAGGCTTACAGCGTTACCACGGTTCCCAGACACGCCGCCGTGGCTCGCTCCAGTGCAATACGCGCCGCCACGGCATCCTGCACCGCCACGCCACACGACTTGAAGTAGGTGATCTGCTCTGGACTTGTGCGCCCCGGTTTGTGCCCGGCAATGATCTCTCCCAGTTCGGCATGGATATGCTCCAGCGTGATCTCACCCCTCTGGAGAGGGATGACCAGATCGCCAGCCTCGGCCAGCACCGACTCCCGGGCATCGACAACCACCAGGGCCCGTCGCACCGTCTCAGCATCCACCTCCTGCATCTCTGTCGTATAGGACCCGATGGCATTGATGTGTGCCCCTGCCTTCAGGTAGCGTCCCTCAAAGACCGGTGTGGCCGAGTTGGTAGCGGTACAGATGATATCCGCCCCCTGTACCGCCTCTTGCGGAGTAGAGACTCCTCGCACGTCTTGGGGGATGGGTCCCTTGCCAGCCATCTCCCGCACAAAGGCCTCCACATGGGCCGGATTGGGGCTGTATACCCGTACGGAGCGGATGGAACGGACGGTGCAGACCGCCTCGAGCTGGGTGCGGGCCTGGGTACCGCTTCCCAGGATGGCCACAACAGCGGCATCAGGGCGGGCCAGGAGATCGGTAGCCGCGCCACTCCCGGCACCGGTGCGGATGGCGGTCAGGGTATTCCCCTCCAGCAAGGCTACCGGCTGACCGGTCTCTGCATCCAGGGCCAGGACCACGGCATGAAGCAGGGGGAGGTTACGGCGGGGATTCTGACCGAACACCGAGACCACCTTCACGGCCAGATCGTTGCTGCCGGTGACATGCACCGGCATGAAGAGGGTAACCCCATCGCAGGCGGGAATCTCGATCCGGCTGCGCAACGGCATGCTGACCTGACCGGTCGAGAGCTGGGCATAAGCCTGTTTCATCCCCTCTATCGCCTGGGCCATGGGCAAAGCCTGCACGATATCGCTACTGGTCAGAATCCGTAGAGAGATCACCGCTCTTCCTCCCTCCCCTCTGTCGGCTTTGTCGAGAGGTAAGCCTGCAGGAGACGGAGCGCTGCTTCTGCCGACTGCTGTTTGATGGCCTCACGACTGCCGGCAAAGATCATTTCCCGGCAGAAGGTTTCCCCTGGTGTGGCCAGGGCGATGTAGGTCAGACCGACCGGCTTGCGACTCCTCCGCTGGCCGGCCGGACCGGCAATTCCGGTCACGGCCAGTCCCAGGTCGGTCTGACCT
>RFHZ01000945.1 GCA_003696125.1 Nitrospinota bacterium | reverse complement strand
CACGGCCAGTTGAGGAGAATCTGCCCAGATGGAGAGGGTGATGGTCGAGGTCCCCTCCTCTAAAGCAATATCTTCCATGTCCTCGAGGAAATCCTCCACCGCCTGGGCAAAGAAATTGGGCGGTTTCGCTTTCCGCAATCCGAGTTTTTCGGCCAGGAGAAAGGGACTTCGAAACACCTTGACCAGGAAGAGCTTGATTTTGTCCCTGAGCGTCCTGGGATTTTGCGCCCGCTCCCGTTTCCGTTCATCCAGCTTGTACTGCTGGACTATTTCGGTGGCAAAGGCGGTACTGGTCAAGATCTCGACCAGGTCGTTCGCCACATCTTTCGTGGCCGGGGTAGGAGCAACCAGATCGTTGAACAGGATCATCTGCTGCTTCGGGTTTTGCAGCACCAGCAGCTTGGCCGTCGCTTCCCACTGGGGTGTGATCAGAAAGGTACCAAAAACAAAGGAGAAGAGGGTAAAGAGAAAGAGGGTAATTATCAGCCACTTCCGCCTGAAGAGGACAAACCCGGCATAGCGAAGAATGGTGCGTGGAGATTTTTCTTCTTGCACTGTCTGCTAACTCCTTATTGACTGCCCTCTTCTCTAGGCGGTGTCGTTGATAGCGTATCTCTATAATTTTACAACCATCTCTCCACAAACTCAATCGATATAACCCAGGCTCCTGAGCCGCTCGTAAAGGGTTGCCTCCTCCTCCTCGCTCAACGCTACTCCCTCTTTGGTCTCGGGGAAAGCCTGTTCCTCTTTGTCCTTCTTTTCTCCAGAGGGGAGAGAGGAGGGAAACGTCTGGTCAAATATCTCCTGTAACACCCGACCATCCATGTAAGAGGGAAGCGGTTCTCCCAAAATCTGCAGGATGGTGGGAGCCAGATCGATGATACGCGCCTGGAGGTTCTGCTGTTGCCGTATACGGGGACCCCTGGCGATAAAGACCCCTTCCAGGCGGTGGGTTCCGGTATGGGGATACTCTGAAGCTTCTACCATCAATTCTGTGCCAAAGACCTCTTCCCCCTGATCGATACCTCTCTTGGTAAAATAGGCATAGTCGCGCCACTGCACAACCAGATCGGGCGCCAGGTCGATACAGGGACCGGTGTAGAGTTCCTCCCGGCGATAGACCCGTTCCACCACCGGCTCCCCGCTTTCCGGATCTTTTAACGCGTACAAGCGGGTGATAATCTCCTCCCGCACCGCTTCATAGTCCTGCGGTTCCACAATGCCTCGAGGCGTTTGTCCTTTGCGGTTAATATAGATGTTTCCATACATGCCATAGGAATAAGCCAGGGTCCGTTCCCAGTCGATCGCAGACGCCTGCTCCACCCCTTCCAACCGGCCTTTGAGACCGGAAAATCTGTCCCGCAGCCGTTTCCGTAGATGAATGGGGAGCAATCTCCGGAGAGAGGCTCGGCTCCTCTTCAGGAGCTTCTGACGGAGGGTAAAGCGAGGCCGGTGCAAGAACCCTTCTCTGGCCAGCCAGTTATCCAGATAGACGAGGCGCCTGATAGGGCCGGCACCATGGTCGGACATGACCATGACCGTCACCTCTTCCGAGATCGCCTCCAGGAAACGTCCCAGATGCTGATCGACCAGGGCGTAGGTCTCCTCGATGATGGCCCGTCCCTCCGGGTATTGCCAGAAGATGTGCTGGACATGATCGGTGGAGGAGAAGACCACCATGAAGAAATCCCAGGGATGGGTCTGCAAGAGGTAGAGACTGGTATCGGCACGATGGGAAATGGTGGCCTTTACCTGGGAGAGGTACGCCTCCAGGTCGAACTTCTTACCAATGGGAAAGGTCCAATCGAAGCGGTACTCTCCGAACCGCTCGCTCAGTTCATCGTAGATCGACTCAGGGTGAAAGACGGTACGATCCACCCGCGGGGCATCAAAACCGGGAATCATGATCCCCTGGATCTCCTCTGGAGGATAGGTGAAGGGGACATTGAGCACGATAGACGCCCTTCCCACCTGGCTAAGCAAGGTCCAGAGGGCAGGGACCTTCCGGTCTTTAGCCGTGCTCAGCCGTACTCGATTCCCTTCCATCCGTGAAAAGTCAAAGATCCCGTGTTTCCCGGCATTGGTCCCGGTGGCAAAACTGGTCCAGGCCATGGGAGTCACCGGGGGAATAGTCGATTGCAGACATCCCCAGCTCCCCTCGTCCATCAGAGCTGCCAGGTGAGGCAATTTTCCTCGCCGGATGGCCGGAAGAATCAGATCGAATGTCGCCCCGTCGATACCGAAGACCAAAACTCTCCCCTGTTTCATTACGCCTTCCTTCCCTGGGCCAGCAGCCGGTGTTGAAATGTCACATAGCGTCTGGCCATGGCCTGCCAATCAAACTCGGTCTGGGCCAGATGCAGTGCATTATGGGCCATGGTTTTCCGTAATCCCTTATCCTCGATCAGCCGGCGCATGGCCTGCACAATCGATTCGATCTCCTCTTCATTTACCACCAGGCCACAGTTGTGGGCCTGAATACACTTTCCCAATCCTCCGATATCGGTCATGATCACCGGGACCCCGTTGGCCAGTGAATCGAAGAACTTACGGGGGGTAATATGGCGAAACCAGGGACTGCGGGGATACACCAGCAGAGAGACATCCATACGGTGGTACAGCTCAGGCATCTTCTCGGCCGGATAGGCCCCGATAAACTCGACCCGATCTTGCAAAGACTGGATGAGCTGGAAAAAGGTCTGTTGATAATTCTCCACCACCCGACCGGCCAGCAGGAGCCGCACCTGGGGGTAGCTGAGGCTAATCTGGCGGAATGCGGCTATGGTCTCTTCAAAACCGGCCGCAGGATAGATCGTCCCCAGTCGTCCAAAGGTCACCGTCTCCCGGGCAAACTTCTCTACCGGCAGCTCGGAAAGCCGGAGATGGGGAAGGGGGTAATTTCCTATTAACTCCACGTGACGGACCCCAGCCTTCCGGTATTTTTGCACCTGGTACTCGTTGGTCACACTCACGCCATCCACCCTCCGGGCCAGCGTGCGTTCCAAAGCGTACAGGAAGGAAAGCAGAAATCTCCAGCGTTCAGGCCACAGGGCATAGTAGTCGGGTTCGTGGGCATCAAAGAGGACCGGGCGCCCCGTGCAGAGTTTCACCAGGTACCCGAGAGGTAACACATCGAGGTTGTGGCAGTGCAGGAGATCAAACTGCCAGGTACGCAGCATCTTCAGCGCCCTGATCCAGAAGAGCAGGAGGGGGAACAGTTGCCGCAGGGGACCCCGCATCTCTCCGGTCTGTACAGGTATCCTCTGTACCGGAATCCCTTCTACCACCTCCTGTGGTGGATGGGTTCCTTCCCGATCACAGGCGAGGATAACAACTTCAAACCCATTCTCCTGCAGGATCTTTGCCTGTCCAGAGATGCGCGGGTACCTCCCCTGGTAGGGCAAATAGGTCTGATAGACCACCTTCACCACTCTGCCCTTCATCTCACATCCTATTCCCCTGCCTCGCCTCGAGGCCATGCTTTAAAGGCTCTTTTCCCCCTTTTCCCTCCCTACCAGGCCAAGAGTCTATAGAAGTGATTTTTACGATCAGGGTTTCTCTATATATTCCTGATACTTCACCCCCCGCTTCCAGCCCACCTTCTTCACCCGAGGGAGAGCGGTCAAACAGCTCCGGAAGGTGAGGAGAAAGGTCTTCCCCACGATGATGAGATCGAGCCAGAGCGACTGATGCCTGATGTAGTAGTAGTCATACTGCAGATTCTCATGGATGGGCCTGTTGCGGGCCGAGCTGATCTGCCAGAGACCGGTAATACCGGGAAGAACCTGCAGTCTCTTTCGCTGCCTCTCCGTATACTTCTCCACCAGAAACGGCATCTCTGGCCTTGGTCCCACCACACTCATCTCCCCCTTGATTACGTTGAAGAACTGGGGGAGTTCATCGAGTCCCGATTTACGGAGAAAATAGCCCACCCGGGTCACACGTGCATCCTGCCTATCGTCGACCGGTGTGGGAGCGTACGGATCGGCCTGCACGTACATGGTGCGGAATTTGTACATGGTAAAGAGTTTGCCATCCTTCCCCACCCTCTGCTGCCGGAAGAAGATCGGCCCCGGCGAGTCCCAGCGGATCAAGAGGGCAATCACAGGGAAAAGGGGCAGGGTAAGGAAGAGCACCACCGATGCAAAGCATAAATCGAAGATCCTTTTACCCAGGGAGGAAAGGGATCTTGACCACAGGTTCCGTCCTCTGCCTCGTTTAGCCATCAAGAAATGTCTCATCCCACCTCGCCTAACCGCAGGAAATCCACACGTCTCTGTTCTCGACTAGCCTCCTCCAGTAAAGCAGCCTGCCCAGGAATTTACTGTGATCCAAATCACAGATCCCTCTCTTTCTCTCTATGTCCTCTTAGGGACTTTTTCCAGGGTCTCTGTCTCTCCTCCCCTCCTATTTCTTATGCCTTAGTACCAGCATCTCATCCTTTCAGGAAGGAAAGTGGACACATAGATATTATCCACTTCCCACCTTCAGAAGAGTCTCCCTTTATGGGAACTCCAGCCGACCACAGACCTGTCCCGGACCAGAGATGGGTGCCACACTCGGCAGTAGATGGACATTGATGTAAAAATTCCTGGTCGGATCCAGGAGTTCATCAAAGCTCTGAATTCCTCCTGGACGGGTGGGCAGATCGGTAGTGCGTAAGACGGTTACAGTGGGGAAAGGGCCAGCAATGGTATCGTTCAGATCAAGAACGATGTTCCCCTGCTGGTCTGGAGAAGGGCCAACAGGTGGAGGGCAGAATCCCTCGTGGATATGGGTAGCGTGCCGTCCTCCCCGCACCTTGTCAATCCGTACCCGCACCACCAGGGTACGCTGATCCGGATCGTTGTTCTCATCCGAAATGGTCACCATCGCTTCCCCGGAGGCATCCCCTTCCCGATCACCGGTCGGCATCAGCACCACCGTGGTCGTCTCCTGCACGGCAGCCACCAGCATCGGGTGGAGCAAAAAGAAAAGACCTGTCAAGACCAGTAAAAGTGTGCGCATGCCTATCCTCCTTTCTCTCCCGTCCTATACACCTGCTTCGCCAGTCTAACGGTACTGGCCCCCAAACTTGCCCCTTACCTGCTGTCCACGGCATATACTCAGCCACTGAATAAAACAAAGATCGTCCTTTTCTCTACACTACTCCAAGCCTTTGTAGAACCTGGAGTACCTTGGGAAGCGGCTCCTGCCACAGCCAATCGATCTCTAACCAGAACCCGGTAACCACCTGGCTCTCGTACCGCCCCGTGCTCCCTCCTCCAACCAGAATGTACCGTCCAGCAGGGCTTAATCGATAAAACTCTGCCTGTTGGCGCTCTGGATCGATCAGCCAGTATTCGAGAACTCCTCCTCGTTCATACTCGACAAACTTCTCTCCGCGATCGCGGGCAATACTCTCCGGAGAAACGATCTCCACCACCAGATCAGCCGGTCCTGCCAGGTAGCTCTCTCGTAGCCGATCCGTGTGTGCCGCAGCGATGAATAAGAGATCAGGCTCGCGGCCAGGCAGATCTGGGCCGGTTTTCATCTGAAAAGGGGCATCGATCACCTCTCCCAACCCCTTCTCATGGACGTACACGTCTAGAATGGTGACCAGAAACTTCTTGAGCAACTGATGGCGAGTTGAGGCCGGGGAGACCATTATCACTTCTCCTTCTACCCACTCGGCCCAGGTATCCTCGTCACACCAGGCGAGAAATTCCTCGTAGGTGAGCCTCTCGGAAGGGGGAAACTTCTGGTCTTCAGTCTCCGGTGGTATTGTCTTCTCTCCCATACCGTCCCTTTTACCGACAGGGAAGGGTCCTGACCTTCCAGCAGCAGAGGTATACAAAGAAAAATCCAGGATAGCCTTATAATTAGCTATTCCTAACCCTTTTGCACCTTGCCGTCTCTTGTGGCTACGCGTTACCGAAGAGCCTTTTTACCGCCGGGCCCGCAGAGATAAATAAGCAAAAATGCTCTACGTATCCGGCGTTCTCGACGGTATAAACCTGAAGACAGCGCTAAGTTCCTGGGACAGAAGCCATTAAATGTAGCTATTATATCAAAAAGAGAAAAATCAATCAATTCTTTAAAATGTAACACCTCACGGTGCCTGCTTGGAGGAAATAAAAATTGCCGATGACGGCGAAAAAAATAGTGCCCTGCCCAGCAACACCACTACCAGGATGGTCCCCCATGCAGGGAATCCTCTTATGATCCAGCTTATACCAATAAGTACCACTACCACTCCCCGCAGGGGTACCCGTAGCCAGGGGTAACGAACAACGAACCGCACCAGGGT
>RFHZ01000944.1 GCA_003696125.1 Nitrospinota bacterium | reverse complement strand
CCTCTCCTGATAACCCCTATATCTATAATCTGATTGGGCGGATCTATCTGGCCCAGCAGAAGGATCAGCAGGCCGAAGTGGCCTTTAAGAAAGCGATCGAATTAGATAAGAATGTCTTGATCTCTTACTTCAATCTTGGTAACCTGTATGCGAGGAGGCGCTCGTATAACGAGGCCATTCAACAGTATGAGGCGGTGCTCAAGGCCAACCCTAATCTCCTTCCCCCGTACATGGTGTTGGGGATGATTTACGACCTGCAGGGAAAGACAGAAAAGGCCATAGAGGTTTACGAGAAGGCGTTAGAGATCGATCCTACCTTTGCCCCGGCGGCCAACAACCTGGCCTGGAACTATGCGGAGCATGGGGGAAATATCGACGTGGCCCTCTCCCTGGCCCAGACGGCCAAAGAACGGCTACCAGACAATCCGGCCATCTCGGATACCCTGGGCTGGATCTATTACAAGAAGAATGCGTACCGGAAGGCGATCAGCCTGCTCAGCGAGAGTGTAGAAAAGCTACCCGATAATCCGGTCATCCACTATCACCTGGGCATGGCCTATTACAGAAATGGGGACAAGGAGCGGGCCAGGGAGGCATTACAGCAGGCCCTTCAATTGAGCCAAAACTTTCCGGGGGCCGAGGAGGCCAGGGCAACCTTACAAGCCTTGCAGTAGACGAGAGAGGTTCTCTCCCCTGAGGTCGATGGGCCTGGCCTAACAGGGAGCGAAAAGGTGTACACCTATGTACCTGCACTTTTACCACTTTCGTAAAAGCCCGTTTCATATCACCCCTGACCCGGAGTTCCTCTTTTTGAGTCCCAGCCACAAAGAGGCGCTCGGTACCATCATTTACGGGATAGAGGAACGAAAAGGGTTTGTGGCCATCATCGGGGAAGTGGGATTAGGGAAGACCACCATCCTCCGCTCCTATCTGGAAAAGGTCGATCCCCAGAAGGTCCGGGTGATCTATATCCTGAATCCGAACGTCTCTTTCGCCGATCTGGTCCGCATCATCTACCAGGAACTCGGCTTACAGGTGGAGAGTGAAGACCTGCTGGAGCAGATTACCCGGCTGTATCATGTGTTGATCGAGGAGTACAAAGCCGGGCGCAACGTGGTACTGGTCATCGATGAAGCGCAGAACATGCCGGTGGAGACCCTGGAGAACCTGCGCATGCTCTCCAACCTGGAGACGGCAACGGACAAGCTCATCCAGATCGTGCTGGTCGGCCAGCCCGAACTGGAAGAGAAATTGAATCGCCACGAGCTGCGCCAGCTACGGCAACGCATCGCGATTCGTGCCACCATCGTCCCCCTTACCCAGGCAGAGAGCATGGCCTACATCCAGCATCGACTCGCCCTGGTCAGCATGCGCAGGGGCCCGATCTTTACCAAAGGGGCGCTGAAGCTGATCGTCAAGCAGGCCAAAGGGGTTCCGCGCACGCTGAACATCTTGTGTGATAATGCCCTCATCGCCGGCTTCGGGTACCAGCAGAAGCCGATCACCACGAAGATCGCGAAAGAGGTGATTGCCGACTTCGAGCAGAAACCGTCTCATCCCCTTCTACGG